>CARMXJ010000001.1 GCA_949025205.1 uncultured Bacilli bacterium
TAACATCCCTTTGGGGGATTCTTAGTGAAAAACGTAGTTTTTTACTTTTTCTTGTAGACATATACTTTACTTGAAAGACAATTTAACTTGATTTGTAAAATAGAATATGGTATTCTAAGTACAGAATAAAAGGTGGTGGGACAATGGAATTCCTATATAAACTTTATAGCAACAATTATTTTGGATTAGGGTTATTTATAGTAATTACCGTTTTAGCGTTTTCGTTTTTAATTATTTTATTTTTTGGAAAGAAAGATGAAAAGGCTAGAGAAAATGCTAAAAATAATCAAATGGTGGACAAAGTAGAACAAAATGCTGAAATGTTAAATGCATTAGAACAAAAGGAAAGTCCTGCTACATTAGAAAATAATGAACTAAAAGAACCAGAATTAGAAGAAATCTCTTTAGAACCAACGACTCTAAAAGAAGAGGAAATTGCTCCAATCTCTATAGCAGAAGACCTTGGATTAGATACAAAAGATATAGAAGAATATGTTCCAGATTCTCCAGTCACTGAAAATGAGAGAGGACCAGAAGAAGAAATAGAAGAGTATGAGCCATATCCGCAAAATACGGCAAAAACAAGTTACCAAGAAGAATACGATATAAAAGAAGAAGTACCCTCTATTATAGAAAGAACAATTGCAGAAGAGCCAGTTTATGATACTTCTATTTATGAACAACCCGTTGAAAACGAGGAAAGTATTGAAGATGTACTAAACAAGTATGATATCATAGAAGATAACATGAACAATGATTCTGAAAGTAACATAAATGCTCCAGAACCAGATAGTGACCTACACATATTTCCAAGTGCTAGTGATTTAGGCAAAGAAGAAATGGCAAAAAAACCAGCTTCTACACCATTTAGTTCTGTATATTTAAGCAAAGAAGAACCAAAAGAAAAAGAAGAAGAGTCGTTTAGAAGACCAACTCCTACAAGACCTCAATTTGAGCTTCCTAAAATGGCAGATTTACCAAAAAGAAATACCAATGTACAAACAACCCATGAAAATATTATAAATACCACACCAACACAAAACAAAGAGGAAAAAAATAATATTTTCAGAGACATTGAAGAAGATAGTTATTGGGTAAATAAATAAAAGCTAATCACTTTGTTGTGATTAGCCTTTTTTTGTAAGTATGAATAAAAAGAATAGGAATTGTTATAGCAAATACAATCGCCGTAAAAATCGGCAGGATATAGTAAATGATTAACTCGTTTGTATAATATTTTCCGATAAACATTACAGATGTTATATATAGTAAAGATACAAGCAAACCATGCACCAAACCTTTTTTCTTTTTTGGGAGCAATTCTTTAATAAAGATAGAAGACATAGATAGATAAATAAATACATCAAATATCCAAGAAAGAGCAACAATATTTTCTATTTTTTCAATAAAATCTAACAGTTTAATTTCTTTTAAAATAATGTATTCTGGAAAACGATAAATACTTGCAAGGAGTGGTCCCACCACCGCAATAATTAAAAACATTTTGGAAATTAATGTAAATCCTCCAAATAGATAAGACCATGTACTATTGCTTTTTTTAGTGACTAACATTAAGATAGAAGGAGAAACCGAAAGAGAAGTATAATAAAAGACAGACTTTAAAAAAGAAAGAGGTTCCGTTACAAAAAGAGGAGAAGCATTCGAAATATCAGCATATCCACATAAAGCAAATAAAGAAAGCAAAGTAAGAACAACAGAGATAGGAAATAAACAAGCGGATACGCGAAATGTAGTCGTAATACCATTTTTTGAAATATGCAAAAGAAGGAGAAGCAAAGGCAAAGAAATGAACCAGACAGGTGTACGAATTAAAAAGAAAGAAGAAGCAAAAAGTTGAATAAATGTAAGCCCTTCCATTAAAAGAACCATACCAAAAAGCAAAAGAACAATTCGTAAAAAGATACCCAATCCCTTCATCTCTTGTAAAACTTCTACAATGGTTTTATCGCCTTTAAACTTTTGAATTTTATTAATAAGAAAAATAAAGAAAATCCCTAAAATAGTCCCTACAATAAAAGCTAAAATACTATCTTGCTTTGAAAGTCCAATAATGACAGAAAACCCAATTCCTAAAAACAAAGCTCTGGTCAAAAAATAGTTGACTGAAAAATTTTCTAATTTACTTGTCATTCTTTCACCTCAAATATTAATCCATTTCGATTGATAATGACTTTTGCTTCATAAGAATATTCTAATTTCGCAAAATCAATATCATTTTTATTTTTTTGATAATAGGTTTGTTTAATTTTTAAAATATCACTATTATATTCTATCGATTTTTTCATGACTTGTTGCATTTGTTCTTTTAATTTTTCTTCTACAGATTCTTGAATACTTTCATAAGTCTCTACTTTTTTAAAATCCATGTCACAATGATTTTCAACGACACGGGTTTCAATTTCGGTAGAGATTTTTACCGTATTATTTTCTATTTCGACACCAGATTTTGGCTTATTAAAAGAAGTTAAAGTAATAAATTTACTCTCATCATTTGGACATGCTACTGTAAAGTGTATTTCTTTTGCTTGTCCGCCCATCACGTTAAAAGTAACGGACTCCTCTTCAGTAAGATAAGATACTAAATTATAACTTTTAAAAATAGCCAAAGGACCTAATTTTATAACACCATTTTCAATTTCCAAAGTAGAGGCATAGGTATCTTTTCTAGGGTCAATAATATTAGTGACAAATTGTTCATAATTTAAATCTGCTGCAATATTATTAGAAAAAATATTACTATCGATTAGTTTGGCAACCCCAGTACTTACAACAGGATTATTGGCATCCGTGTTTTCTAAAATATCTATCGCTTTGGTATCCTTTGCAACTGCTAAATAAAAAATGTTTCGAATATGATTATCTCGTATTAAAAAATCAATAATTTCTTTGACATGATTTTTAGCAATTTCTTCATCAATAATTAAAGTTTTTAAATGGGCAAGATAGGGAATTTTTGCTAGTTCTAAGGAAGCATCTGAAAATGCTTTTGATAAAGAATCTCCTTTTCCTTGTACCCTATACACTTTGGGTTGATTTTGATTATCATCTTTACTTACCGTATTTAAAACTTCAAAACCGACATGATAGGAATTTTCCTCATAATCTACAGAAATACCGGAAACGATTGCCATATTATTTAATTCCGTATAGTCATAACAACCACTACTAAGAAGTAGAATAAAAAAAGTTAAAACAAAAAACTTTTTCATGAAGCGTTCACCTTTTTCTTAATTTGATTTTTACTTGCTAAAACTTTACTGCGTTTTGTATCATTTACATATTTCACTTTGAAAAGTGTCTTTTTTATATAGGTAAAATCAAAAGGAACAATAGGGTAATAATAAGGCTTTCCAGCAGACTTAACGCTTGTAATATGAATCAAGAAATAAATAAGGGCAAGGGCAAGTCCATAGAGTCCATACATAGAGGCTAGAATTAAAAAGACAAACCGAAAATAACGAATAGCATTAATGACTTCCAGTTCGGTAAAAATAAGACTAGTAATAAACGTAAAGGCAATAACAATAATCATAATAGGACTTACAATACCTGCAGATACGGCAGCTTCTCCAAGAACTAAAGCCCCTAATATCGAAATAGCACTTCCATAACTACTTGGAAACCGTAAATCACTTTCTCTTAAAATCTCACAAACAATAATCATGACGATTGCCTCAATTACAGTTGGAAAAGGAACGCCATCATTCTGCGCGGCAAAATTAACAAGCAAACTTGTGGGTATGGTCTCCATATTGTAGTTGACAAGAGCAATATAAAAACCAGGCAAAATCATTGTAAAGAAAAAACTGGCAAAACGTAAAATCTTTAAAAAGTTTACATTTACATTTCGATTGTAATTGTCGACAACAGGGTTGATGAAATCAGCAAAAAAAGAAGGCAAGATAAGGACAAAAGGAGAAGTATCAACCATAATACATACTTTCCCTTCTAAAAGAGCAGTAGCAATAACATCAGGTCTTTCACTTTGCGAAATCGTAGGAAAAGGAGTGCTCTCATCTTCCGATAAGATATTGGCAACATTTCCAGCATCAATAATACCATCTACATCGATTTTTTCCAATTTATCTTTTATCGAATTTACAATACTCATATCCGTAATATCATCAAAATATAAGATTTGTACTTTTGTATTGGTTTTCCGTCCCATATTCAAATCATCACTTTTTAGGTGACTTGATTTAATTCTACGTTTTAAAAGTCCTAAATTAATTTGGATATTTTCAGTAAAAGCATCACTTGGTCCGTAAATTGATTTTTGCACCTCAGGAACACTAACGCTTCTATTAATATCCGCTTTTGTTTCAAATCCTAAAATTTCTTTTTTCGTTAAAACAATCGTAAAACCATTGGTTAAATAAAATTCAATTTTATCTGGATTATCAATTTTTACCGTATTAGGCCCCGGAATAATGCTTTCAATGTTATATTTTTTAACACCCTTTAAATTATTAATAGAAGTTAACTGTTTTAAAATATAATCATTAACTTTGTCACTACCTGTAACACTTTCTAAATAAATAACATAGATATCTCCAAAATCTTTGGTTATAATTTTTTTAGTTATATAATCTGTATTTTTTTCAAATTCTTTTTGCAGTCTATTTAAGATTTTCTCTTGCATACATTTCACCATTTTTAGTATTGGCTAAAATACAAGTTGGTATACCAAAACTTGAAAAAGGTTGTATAAAGTTTAAAATCATAATAGAATAAAAGAGAAAGAAGAGGTAAAAAATGAAATTAAAAGTGTTAGCAGATAACAATACCTTCATAAATATGTATTACTTGGGAGAACCAGCCGTTAGCTATTACATAGAAGATGGAGCAACTAAAATTTTATTTGATGTTGGATATTCAGATGCTTTTATAAAAAATGCCCAAAAAATGAATATTGATGTAAAAAGTGTTGATAAGTTAATTATTTCACATGGGCACAATGACCACACAGGAGGTTTAGTCCATTTATTGACTGAAAAAATAAATATAGAATTAATTTCTCATCCAGACTCCTTTTATTATAAAGAAGAGAATAAAGAAAATATTGGCTCCCCTTTAAGCCAAGAAGAGCTTACAAAAGTTTGTACTTTAAATCTTTCTAAAGAACCTATGAAGGTAAGTAAAAATATTATTTTCCTAGGAGAAATTCCTTCTAGCAATGCTTTTGAAACTCGAAAGACGATTGGAAAAAGTGAAAAAGATGGCTTTATGGTAGAGGATGAAGTTTTAGAGGATTCAGCTATTTGTTACAAAAGCGAAAAAGGTCTTTTTATAATTACAGGTTGTTCCCATAGCGGAATTTGTAACATAATTGAATATGCCAAAAAAGTTTGTAACGAGAATAGAATTTATGGTGTTATTGGAGGATTCCATTTATTTGAAAATGATGAACGTTTAAAAAAGACAATTGACTATTTAAAACAAAATAATATTGAATTATTATATCCTTGCCATTGCATATCTTTAGAAGCAAAAATAGAAATGGGAAAAGTTTTAACTATTAACGAAGTAGGAGTAGGATTAGAAATAAATATAGATTAGAATAAAAAAGAAAATTTAAAAATGATTTTCTTTTTTTTAATGAAAGTACGCAAAGGATAAATTCTATTGTATAATAAAATAGGTGTTAAATATGTACGAAGTAGAAATAGCAAGAATGGACCATGAAGGCAGGGGGATTGGTTATATAGATGGTAAGGTCACGTTTATTAAAAATGCTTTGCCAAAAGAAGTAGTAGAATGTGAAATTTTAAATGAAAAAAAGAATTACAATATAGCAAAAGTAATAAATTATAAAAAGTTTTCTAAAAAAAGAGTAAAACCCTTTTGTCCTTATTATGAAGTATGTGGTGGTTGTAACTTAGAACATATGTCTTACGAAGAAACAATGCAGTATAAAAAAGAAAAAGTGAAAAATATTTTAACGAAAGAAAAAATAGATTTTCCAGAAATAGAAATAATAGAAAATCCATCTCCAACAAATTACAGGAATAAATTATCCCTAAAAATAAAAGAAGGAAAAATTGGCTTTTACGAAGAAAGTACCCACAAACTAATCGAAATAGAATCTTGTCCACTCGCAATAGAAGGTATAAATAATTGTTTAAAAAACATAGAAAAATTAAATATAAAAAATGGAAGTATTACAATTCGTATCAATTACAATAATGAAATAATGCTTATTATAAAAACCGAAGACACTATAAAGTTTAATAGAGAAGATTTTGAAAATGTAAAAATAGTAGGGGTTGTTGTAAATGATAAAACAATTTATGGAAACAATTTTTTTTATGAACGAATGAACGGATTCTTATTTAAAGTGAGTTTCAATGCTTTCTTTCAAGTCAATCCGTATGTAACAAATAAAATGTTTCTGAAAGTTGCAGAACATATAGAGAATACGAATACTGTTTTAGACTTGTATTCTGGAGTAGGTACTCTTGGGTTGATTGCCAGTAGTAAAGCAAATAAAGTATATAGCATTGAAATAGTAAAAAATGCGGTTTTAGATAATCTAGAAAATAAAAAAATAAACAAAAAAGACAATATCTATCCCATTTTAGGAGATGCCGAAAAAACTCTTTCTAAAATAAAAGATAGTTTTGATACGATAATGATTGACCCACCAAGAAAAGGTCTTGATAAGAATACCCGAAATGTTTTACTAAATAGCAAAGCCAAGAAATTAATTTATATTTCTTGTAATCCCTTAACACTTGCAAGAGATTTAAAAGAATTAGCAAGTGTTTATGAAATAGAAAAACTTTATATTTTAGATATGTTTAGTTATACTTATCATGTGGAGAGCTTTTGCGTATTAAATAGAAGATAACAGGGGAAGTGGGCTGTTCAATAGGGACCGGAAAAATGGTAAAAAAACGAGTAAATTATTGATATTTTGAGTGATTTTTGAAAAAATATTATAGAGATTGTCTGTTGAGAATATGTTTCATCATACTACCATAACTGGTATGTGTTGACTAGTTGAAATAAAGGAAAAAATAAGGAGGTTTTGTGTTATGAATGAATTATTAATAAAAGAAAGTTTAAAAATTGAAAATATGATTTTCGAAGTAAGAGGTAAACAAGTCATTTTATCTTCTGATGTTGCGAAATTATATAAAACAGAAACAAGAATTATAAATCAAACAATTAAAAGAAATATTATGAGATTTCCAGAATCATTTTGTTTTCAATTAACTACGGAAGAAATGGTTAACTTGAAATCACAATTTGTGATCTCAAGTTTAAGAAATGAATTTGTGCATGGTGGACCTAGATATTTACCATATGTATTAACTGAACAAGGAATAATGATGTTATCTGGGCTTCTTAAAAGTGACATTGCAGTCAAGGTTAACGTTCAAATTATTGATGCATTTGTTGCTATGAGACAGTATATTTCAGATACATTAGTAAATCAAAATTTTATAAATAGTTTAGTATATAAGCATGATGAAGAAATAAAATTGCTAAAAGATTCTTTTGATAAATTACAAGAAAATAAAAAAGCAAATGCGATATTCTTTGATGGTCAGATTTATGATGCTTACTCATTACTATTAGACATTTTAAATGGCGCAAAAAAGGAAATTATTATTATTGATAATTATGCAGGTAAAGAATTATTGAATATTTTAAAGGAAATAGATATCAAAATAATAATTTATTCCGCAAATATGAATGAAACATTAATCAAAAAGTATATGAATCAGTATCATAATGTTGAACTTTTTCCTAATAATAAATTTCATGATAGATTTATTATTGTAGATAAGAAAATTATATATCATTGTGGCAGTAGTTTTAAAGATTTAGGTAAGAAATGTTTTGCCATTAATAGAATTGAAAGTGATAAAATTTTAAATGATGTCTTAAATGAAATAAAAAAGTAATATTTTTAGCTTTACTAATAATATTTTGATGTATTCATAACAAACATTGTACCTATTTAATTTGTTTGTTAGGACATAGTCAATTATAAACAAACATATTAGTATGAACTATTCATAATGTATATTCTAGTTATATGGAATGTGTGTGCGTGTTAAATAGAAAGTAATACTTTACAAATAAAGAGAAAATCAACTTTTCAGTATGTCTATCAAAAAAAGTATATTTTTGATAAAACAACACTAATTTTCATCAAAAAAATAGAAAAAATTTAAGGAGATTGTTTGAGGAGAATATGTTTTTCATATCAATTAGGGTATGGATTGACTAGTTAAAAAGGAGAAATAGTATTTTATGGAAAATTTATATTGGATTGGAATTAGAGAATCGGAAATAAAATATTGTAAAGATTTTTTTGAAGAATCTGTCACTATATTTGGTAATAATAATATATCAATGCAAAAGGAACTGAAAAAAGTAATAGACCATAACAATATAAATAATTTTGATTTAATAGATGACTTTTTCAATAAACAATTAAAAAAAATCATTTCAAGTAATCCAAATGCTAAATTTATGTATTACAGTCAAATATATAGTTATGATAGTGTTAAAAAATTAGGATTACTAAATCATGTTATTTGTTTTAATAATCAAAGGCTCATTAATTATTTAAGTGATAAATTTAAATTAAAAGAATTATTTAAAGGATTTGTTCCAATATTAAATTATAAGTTTTTAGATGGAAATAAATGTAGCTATAATAATATTAAAAGAGAGTTTCAAAAGGATGATAAATCCTATGTTATTCAAACAGCTACTGGTTCTGGTGGTTCAGGTACAATAATCATTAATAAAGAAAATGAAAACGAAATAGAGTTAAACAAAAAAGAAATTTTCATGGTTACGGAGTATTGTGAAAATAATATACCAATAAATATGCATGTTTTAATTTCTTCTAGTAATATTATACTATTGCCAGCTTCAATCCAAATAATTAAAGTTATAAATAATAAATTAGAATATATGGGATGTGATTATATTGCTTATAGGGATATAAGCATTGAAATTAAAAATAAATTTGAAAAATATATTTCAATAATTGCAAAAAAAATGCAATCAATGGGGTATAGAGGAATATGTGGTATCGATAGTATAATCTATAAGAATGAGATTTATTTGATGGAAATAAATACAAGATTTCAGAACTCATCAACTATATTAAATAAATCATTGGTAGAAAATAATTTACCATCTCTGCAAGAATTCAATATAAAGTGCTTTAAAGATGAAAAAATAGATTTGATAAAATTCAACGTAAATTATTCTTGTTTATTATTAAAAAATGGTTGCAAGTTAAGTAATAGCAAAATTAAGAGTATTGAAATGCTTGATAATATTAGTGGTAATATAGATAAGGAAACTTCATCTTATACTGGTAGTTTAATATATAATGAATCAATATTTAAACTATTATAATAATAATTATTCATAATAACCATTGTACTTATTTTGTTTGTATATTAATGACATAGTCATTTGTACCCAAACATATAAAAGTCAACTATTCATAATATGCATTCAAGTCATGTGGAGAGCTTTTGCGTATTGAACAGAAGGCAATACCTTATAAATAAATGGAAAGTGGCTGTTCAGTAGTAGCAAAAAAAGGAGAAAGATAATGAAGAAAAGTGATAAAATTTTATTATTTATAATTCTTTTAATTTATATAATATTACCAATATTAATATGTCGTTTTGAGTTTTTGTTTACTATTAAGTTCTATCTTTTAACCACTATAGGTATATTAATCTTTTGTTTGTTAAAAATATTTAAAATTTCTAATGATTATCTAGGGCTTACCAAAAAAAGTTTAATTAAGTCAGTAAAAAGAAATTTACCATTTATCATGATTTGTATAATTCTTATTTTAGTAGTCAAACTTTTTCCTTATAATAGGTTTATTTCTAATGAAACAATATTATTTTTCATATTTTATATTTTCATATCATGTCCAATACAAGAATTTTTGTATCGAGGTGTGTTTGGCTATTTTGAAAAAATAACAGAACATAAAGGGTTATGGTTAATTGTTTCAAGTATTTGTTATGCCTTTGTTCATATTATCTATAGAGATTACATTACTTGTATGATAACTTTTATTATAGGAATTATTTGGTATCAATTATATAGAAAAGATTATAATTTATTTGGTGTAGTTTTAAGTCACATAATTTTAGGAATACTTACAATATCACTTGGAATCATTAACTAAAATATGGACTATTAAGTTATAAAAGAAAGGAAAGAATTAAATGAAAAATGAATTAATAAGTGAAAAGAAAACAGAATTGGTTATTTATGAATCAGCAAATGGAAATATAAAATTAGATGTTAATTTAGAAAATGAAACAGTTTGGTTGTCATTGGATCAAATGACAAAATTGTTTGGAAGGGATAAATCTGTTATTTCTAGGCATATCAAAAATATATTTGAAGAAGGAGAATTAGAAAAGAATAGTTCAACTATTGCAAATTTTGCAACAGTTCAAAAAGAAGGAACTAGGAAGGTTGAAAGAAATATTGATCATTATAATTTAGATGTAATAATTAGTGTAGGATATCGTGTTAAATCTTTAGAAGGCGTGAGATTTAGAAAATGGGCAACTGCCAGAATTAAGGAATATATTATTAAAGGATATACAATGGATGATGAGCGTCTCAAAAATCTTGGTGGTGGAAAATATTTTTATGAACTTTTAAATCGCATAAAAGATATAAGATCAAGTGAGAAAGTGTTATATAGACAAGTTCTTGATTTATATGCGACAGCCATTGATTATAATCCTAATGCTGAAGAAACTATAAAATTTTTTAAAATAGTTCAAAACAAATTCCACTTTGCAGCCCATGGTAACACAGCTGCAGAGGTTATCTATAATCGTGCCGATTCAAATAAACCTTTTATGGGACTTACTAGTTTTAAAGGAGAGTTACCAAGTATTAATGATATAGAAATCGCTAAAAATTATCTAACGGAAGAAGAACTTTTGATGTTAAACAATTTGGTTTCAGGATATTTTGACTTTGCTGAATTTCAAGCAATGAAACATAAACCAATGAGAATGAGAGATTATATTAAGCAATTAGACAAAATATTAGATTCTCTAGATGCTAATGTTTTAATGAATGCTGGTAAGATTAGTCATAAAGAAGCGATAGAAAAAGCAAAATTAGAGTATGGAAAGTATCAAATTAAAGAGCTTAATCCAATTGAAAAAGAGTATCTTAGATCAATTAATAAAATTAGTGAGTTGGTTGAAAACTTAAACAAAAATTAATTATACATAATAAACATTGTGCTTATTTGATGGTGTATTATGACATAGTCAGTTATAAACAAGCATATAAATTCCAATTATTCATAATATAAAACAACGCATGTGGAGAGCTTTTGCGTATTGAAATTGCAGTAGAAAGTTTATGTAAAAAAGAAAGAAGTATAGTTAAAAATGAAAAAGAAAAGTTTAATTATTTTAGGAATAGGAATTGCTTTTTTATTTACCACTTTAAAAGTAGAGGCAGCAACAAACCCATATAAACCACAATCATCCTTTGGCGTAAATTGTACGTGGTATGCATGGGACCAAGTATACAATAAATTAGGGATAGCTTTACCAGGTTGGGGAAATGCCAATACGTGGCTTGATTATGCGAAAAAAGCTGGATTTGAAGTAGGTATGACACCAAGAAATAAATCCATTGCTGTTTGGAAATGGAGTAGTTATGGGCATGTTGCATATGTAGAACGTACAACGGGGGATAAAATCTACATCTGGGATTCAGCAGGACCTTGTATTGACTATGAAGATCCAGAATTAAAAACGTGTATTGCTAATGGAGTAAGCGAAGAAACCGATAGAGCATGTGTAGAAAAATATGGCAAAAAAGTCGGATGTGAATATCCAGCTACTTATTGGAGTGAACCTGGAGATTTAATCGGCTATATTTATTTAGATAAAATTCCAACACAAGTGACAAATCCAAGTTCGAATAAAAATACAACTCCTAAAAAATCAAATAATGCGAATTTAGAAACGTTAACATTAACGAATATAGATTTTTTATTTTCAAAAGAAAAAGATAAATATGAAATCGTAGTAGAAAATGAAATAGATAAAACAACAGTAAATGCAGCATCTCAACATAAAGCTGCCAAAATAGAGGGGCTAGGAGAATACAATTTAAATATCGGCGTAAATACTCTAAATATAGTTGTTACAGCAGAAGATGGAACTAAAAAAACATATACAATAGAAATTAAAAGAAAAGACAACAATGCTTATTTAAAAGAACTAACCATTTGGAATGTAGATTTTGTATTGGATAAAGAAATATTGGAATATGAAGTAAATGTTCCAAATGAAGTAAATAGTATAAAAATTGAAGGACTAGCAGAAAGCGGATTAGCCAAAATAGAAGGCTTAAAAGAATATGAATTACAAGAGGGAATAAATACAATTCAAATTAAAATAACCGCAGAAGATGATACAGAAAAAGTTTACACAATAAATATAAATAGAGAAGCAAATCAAAAAAAGAGTGAACATACTAAAAAAGAAAATCATTTTCTTATCTACTCCTTAATAGGTGGCGGAATTATTTTCATAACCGTTGGTTGTGTATTTATACTAAGAATTAGAAAAAGAAACAAAAGCAAAAAAATAAAAAAATAGAAGGGTAATATCGAGAATTCACTAAAAAACAATTTACATTTTTTCTTAAAAATGATACTATGTTTTAGCTTGAGAAGGAGGCATTTTTATGGAATTTAAAAGTTATCAAGAAGTAATAGAACAAATAGAAAAAGAAGAAAAAAATTATATAGAAATAAAAGAAGGATTACAATTATTGCCGGATTTATCTTTTTTCATTAGAATACAAATGCGAAAAGAATTAAAAGAAAAATTAAACAGTATTAAGGAGAATATTAGTTATTATCTACATTTAATTGATACATTTACTACATTTGAAAGAGAAGATTGGTTTTCATTTGTAACTGAATATTTATCCCTAACAGAGCAAGAAGAGATTGTGGTAACAAAGTTTGAAAAAGAATATGGGAAAAACAAAAAAGAATCTAAGCATCCTTTTTTAGACACTTTATTTTATTTAGATTTGAATGAAACTGATTATTTAGTAAGTACGAAAGAGGATTGTAAAAAAATAAAAGAAAGATTTAAAGAAGAGAATATAAAAAGTGCTATAAATTCTACCAAAGTACAAAAATATCTTTTATTTTCGGAAGAAGAAGAGATGGTACAAGTAGCACATAATAAAACAATAAGGGAAAAATACCAATGCTTCTCTTCTTTACAAATAGCTTTTGAACGCTTAATTGATTTAGGTTTGCAAAATCCAGAGTTAACTGCAAAAGAAAGATTAAATATAGTTTTAGAAGAAGCAAAAAAAGAAGATGTAAAAAGAAACTTAATAATATAAATTTACAAATATAAAAAAATATCCTATACTACAAGTAAAAAAAGGAAAGAAAAAATGAGTAAAGAAGAACAATTGTTAAATTTTTATTATAATATTGTAAAAATATCACAAAAAGATATTTTAAGCAGTATTATTTTTTATGAAGAAGCAGTATTTGCGTCTTTATTTGGTCATGAAACAAAGGAGAAAGATTTTGCATCACAGTCTATGTATGAAATGCTTTTAATTAGTAATATTTTGTATAATACCCGTGATATTTGCGCATCCAATGATGAATGTAATTTAGAACCTTTTTCTACTATTGATAAAAGTTATTATGAACATATTGTATATATGTTTATGACAAACCCTCTCTATTATCAAAAATGGCAAATCGTAATGGATATGACAAAAAGTCTTGAAACAAAAGTAGAAACGACAGGAACGTTACTCTTAAGAACAATGAAACCTGAATTTGTAAATACATTTAATTATTTAAAAAGATTGAAAAATGTATTAAGAAAAGGTTGGATAAAAAGAAATGCTCAAAAAGAATATTTGGAAAATGATGCCACCCATATTATGCAAATGTTTGCCTTTGTAAGTGCTTATTTTCGCATTTATAAGCCAGATATGGATAAACAAAGAACAATGGAAATGATACTTTTTCATGAAATGGGGGAAAGTATTCATGATGATTATATTGATGATGGTTCTAAAAGTTGTCAAAATGCCCATTTAGAAGAGAAAAAAGCACTAGATATAGTTTTTAGAAATTTAACAAACGAGCAGTACTTTCGAAATTTATGGTTAGAATTTGAAAATAAAAAGACAAAAGAAGCAGAACTCACTTATATGATTGATAAGTTAGATGCTGTTTTAAAAGCAAAGTTTATCGAAAAAGAAACAAATCACAAAGGACTATTCGAAGATTTTTACTCTTATGAAGAAAAAAGAAATACATTTGCATCCTCTAAAGAACTAACAAGAATTTTTGAATTAGCAAAGTGGTGAAAACAAGTGCTAGAAGAAATTGAAAAAGATTTACAAAAACAACTATCTAAAAAAGACTATGAGTACATAAAAAATAGAACACTTCATTTAGGAATTTTTACAGAACCATACTTATCTTTTATGCTAGATGGCCAAAAGAAAATAGAATCTAGATTTAGTAAAAAGAAAATAATGCCTTACCAAAAAATAAAAAAAGAAGATATCGTTCTGGTAAAAAAATCTAATGGACCAGTAGTTGCCTATTTTACAATAAAAGAGGTAAAGTTTTTTGACTTAACAGAAACAAAAATAGAAGAGTTAAAAAAGGAATACAATCATCTTCTTTGTGTAGAGGATAATTTTTGGATATTAAAAAAAGAAAGTCTCTATGCAACTATTATATTTATAGATAAAATATATTTTCTTAAGCCATTTTCTATTACGAAAAAAGGAATGCAGACTTGGATTTTATTAGGAAAAATGGATATTTGACAAAATATCATGGTTATGATAGCATATACACCATTCGAAAGGGGAATTTTGGTAGAAAGGAAAATAATAATAACCAAGAAATGAATTTTGAAAAATTTTATGAAAATATGCTAAATTCGTTATATAATTTAAATCATGAGATTAGTTTAACAGAAAATGAATTAAATGATTTTTATAGTACTGTAAAGTCATTAAAGATTCTCAAAACTTGTATATCTATAGCTGCAATCATGTTTTCACCTGTAATTTTTGATTTGATAGATAATAATTTGCCGTTAGTATCAATCTTACTTGCTGGTTTATTTGCTTTAGTAGAAATTCTTCGAGAAATTTATTTGTCTAGTAACAAAAATTATTTACAATTTAAAGCAGAATTACAAGCAAAAATAGCAGAAAAAGAAGCATTGCTAGCCGTATGTAATAGTTTTGGTATTGAAATTCCAGAATCTCTAGAAGATGACGAATTAGCAAGATAGTAAATATGGATTAAGAAGTGGTGAAGAGCCGCTTTTTTCTTGCAATTTTGTAAGAAATAACTTCATTAGAGCGTGGTATAATAACAAAAGGTGGTTCTATGGAAAAAATTATGATTGTAGAAGATGATAAGATTATAGCAAGTGAATTGCAAAAACTTTTAGTATCCTCTGACTACGAAGCAATCATTTTACAAGATTTTCAAAATGCAGAAACAGAGATTTTATCTGTCAATCCTGATTTGCTTTTATTAGATATTAATATTCCATATTTAAATGGTGAAATTCTTTTAGAGAAAATAAGAGAGAAAAGTACAATTCCTATTATTATGGTAACGAGTAAGAATTCCGAAATCGATGAAGTATTATCCATGTCTTATGGAGCAGATGACTACATTACAAAACCCTACAATCCAACCATTCTTCTACTTCGAATCGGAGCTGTATTAAAAAGAACAAAAGCAAAAGGGGATACCATCACCTACAAAGATTTAACCATTTATACTAAAAAAGGCATAATAAAAAAAGAGAAGGAAGAAATTGTTTTAACCAAAAACGAAATGATTATTTTTAATTACTTACTAAATAACCAAAATCGAATAGTAACTCGGGATGAATTAATGACTGACCTTTGGAACAATAACGAATACATAAACGATAATGCCCTAACCGTTAATATTAGTAGATTAAGAAATAAATTAAAAGAAATTGGTCATGAAGATGCCATTGAAACAAGGAAAGGAATCGGCTACATCCTATCATGAAAATAAAAGAATATTTAAAAGACAAAATGTATTTATTTTTACTATTCTTTGGAATTTATAGTATTACATTGCTTTTATTACTTGCTTTTAAAACCGATAAGAGTTTAACTATTGTTCTATCTTTATTACAGATGATTTTTCTTCTAACAATTTTAAGTGTTGATTATGGAAGAAAGAAAAAATTTTATACCAATTTATTAGAAAATATTAAAAATTTAGACAAAGCTTATTTCGTATTAGAAACATTAGAAAAGCCTAATTTTTATGAAGGAAAATTAATGGTAGAAGCTCTTTATGAAATTAATAAATCTATGTGTGAAATGGTAAAAACTTTAGAAATGCAACAAAGTGATTTTAAAGAATACATTGAAATGTGGATACATGAAGTTAAAATTCCTATTTCTTCTCTTATACTAATGGCTCATAACCATAAAGAAAAATTTGATAAAAAATCCATGTTACAACTTCATAGACTAGAAGAATATGTAGAACAAGTCTTGTATTATGCAAGATGTGAAAACGCAGAAAACGACTATCTAATAAAAGAAGTAAATTTAGAAAATGTAGTTAGCAAAGTGGCGTTAAAAAACAAAGATGAACTTTTAGAAAACAAGATTGATTTTCAAGTAAAAGAGACCAAGTACCAAATTTATACCGATGCCAAATGGTTAGAATTTATTTTAAATCAAATTGTCAATAACAGTATAAAATATAGAAATGAAAATAGAGCTTCTTATATTAAAATAGAAGCAAGAGAAGAAAAGGATAAGATTATTTTAAGTATTTTAGATAATGGAATTGGCATCAAAGAAAGTGATATCAAAAGAGTATTTGAAAAAACATTTACAGGTCATAATGGCAGAATCAAAACATCTTCTACTGGGATGGGATTATTTATCGCTAAAAATTTGTGTGAGAAACTAGGCCATAAAATCAGTTTAGAATCCAAAGAAAACGAATACACAAAAGTTTTTATTACTTTTTATAAAAATGAATTCTACACAGTAACTAAATAAACATTGACTACAAAGCAATATAGAGATAAAATACTTGAAAAAAAAGAGGTGTCTATTATGAATCAAGAAGAAACTACTTTATCTTTAGTAAAATCATTACAAGAACTTTTAAATTGGGTATATGCACATTATAATGTAGATTTGAAATTATACCAACCTGGATTAGAACCATTAAGTGTTATTGGTAAAACAGAAATTGAAATTATAGCAGAGTTAAAAAAGAATATATTTTTAATTTTTTCAAGATTTAGTAAAACAAAACGTACAAATATGAGAAATTGGGCATGTAAAAATTTCTTTGGTTTGGAATCTGATGCTTTAGTTCAATTGGCAGAAAGAATTACTGCTTTAGTGCCTGTTGTAAATTGTTTTAAAAATGATAAAGAGTTTTCAGACATGCCTTTTGTGAGAGAAAGCTGTGAATATATAGAGAAAAATATGCACGATATATGTATAAATATGATAATAAATTATATAAAAGAATTTACTATTTTAATATCTGACTTTCAAAATTTTACAACAACTGCTACAATGAGTAATTCTATAGATAATTTAATAATAGATGAAATAACATCACCTCAAACGTTGTCAAGGCTATTTCGAATTTTTTATGAAGGAGATAATCAATGTTACTGTACAATAGCAGATGCTATAAGAAGTAATCAAGAAAAATTTGTCCCATAATCCTCTATAAATATTAAGTAAAAAAGTTTTTAGTAGATAGAATATTTTTTATCTACTTTTTAAAATCAAAATAACCTTACAAAATTGTAAGATTCTGTTATATTAAAAATGCGACAAACAAATACTTTTTCCTTTAATATGTATAAGTGAAAGGAGAAATATTTTTATGGGAAATATTTTAAAAATTGATAAAATAGAAAAATATTATGGAAGTCGTTCTTCTTTAACAAAAGCTATTGATAACATTTCTTTTGATGTTGAAAAAGGAGAGTTCGTTGCGATTATGGGTTCTTCTGGTAGTGGGAAAACAACACTTCTAAATTGTATTTCTACAATTGATAAGGTAACAAGTGGCCATATTTTTGTAGGAGGAGAGGACATCACCAAATTAAAAGGAAATGCCCTAAATAAATTTAGAAGAGAAGAGTTAGGTTTTATTTTCCAAGATTTTAATCTCTTAGATACTCTAACCGCCTATGAAAATATCGCTCTTGCTCTTACCATTCAAAATGAAAAAATAGGGGTTATTGAAAAAAAGATAAAAAAAGTAGCAAGTGATTTGGATATCGAAAGTGTTCTAAAAAAATATCCTTATCAAATGAGCGGAGGCCAAAAACAGAGAGTAGCTTCTGCTAGAGCGATTATCACCGACCCCAAATTAATCCTCGCAGATGAACCAACGGGAGCACTAGATTCCAAATCCGCTCGTATGTTGCTTGAGAGATTTAATTATCTAAACGAAAATTTAGAAGCAACAATTTTGATGGTTACACACGATGCTTTTACTGCTTCTTATGCAACTCGAGTCATATTCATAAAAGATGGCAAAATATTTCATGAAATTCACAAAGGAAAAGATACGAGAAAAGAATTTTTTGACAAAATCATTGATGTAGTAACACTTTTAGGTGGAGATTTAAACGATGCTTTGTAAATTATCTTTAAAAAACATTAAGAAAAGTATAAAAGATTATGCCATCTATTTCTTTACCTTAATTCTTGGTGTTGCTATATTCTATGTATTTAATGCAATTGATTCTCAAACCGTCATGATGGATGTAAGCACCTCCACAAAAGAAATTATAAAACTAATGACCAATATGTTATCTGGCGTTAGTGTATTTGTTTCCTTTATCCTTGGATTTTTAATTATTTATGCCTCTCGTTTTCTAATCAAAAGAAGAAACAAAGAATTTGGTATTTACTTAACCCTTGGTATGAGCAAAAGAAAAATAGCGAGACTTTTATTTTTTGAAACTTTATTCATTGGTATCATTTCTTTACTAGTCGGTTTAGGATTAGGCATTGTCCTATCTCAGTTCATGAGCTTGTTAGTAGCAAATAGTTTTGAAGCCAACTTAACTGAATTTGCTTTTACATTTTCAAGGGTTGCTTGCATAAAAACACTTATTTACTTTGGAATTATGTATGTCCTTGTCATGATTTTTAATACGTTTAATATAAATAGATACAAATTAATTGATTTATTACATGGCAGCAAGAAAAGTGAAAAAGTGCGTCTTAAAAATCCACTTATTTGTACACTTGTTTTTATTGCTTCTTGTGTTGTTTTAGGGTATGCCTATTATCTTGTAACAGGAGGAATCGATAAACTTAGTGAAGCAAGTCAAATTTTTAAGCCAATCATGATGGGCTCAGTATCCACATTCTTTCTCTTTTGGTCTTTATCAGGACTTATTCTTCGCATTGTGATGCGTTTAAAAAAAGTATATTATCGTGGACTAAATGCCTTTGTCGTACGCCAAATTAGTAGCAAGATAAATACAACGGTAATGTCTATGACTATCATATGCTTAATGCTTTTTATCACCATTTGTGTGTTATCTTCCTCATTATCTATTAAAAACTCGATGACTGCTAATTTAAAAACAATGACACCAGTAGATGTCCAGTTTTATAAATATCTAAATATAACAGAAGAACAAGCCGCTAAGTCTTGGTACTTAAACGATAAAATGATAGAAGATTCTAAAATTTCTTTAAGAGATACACTTGCGAGTTTAAACTTTAATCCAGAAGAAAATTTAAAAGATATAGTAGAATTTGACCTTTACACAACAAATGCAATAACGATGAAAGATACATTAGGAACTTATTATGATGAACTACTAAAAAAGTATCCGCTATTAGATTATGATAGTAAGGAAGTCTTTATAAGGATAAGCGACTACAACAAATTGGCTAAATTATTTAAAAAAGAAGAGTATACATTAGAGGATGACGAATATATTTTGCTTGCAGACTATCAAGAACTTGTGGATATTCGTGAAATAGCTCTAAAAAGAAATACAACCATTTCTTTATCTGGGAAAGAGTACACCCCAAAATATCAAGAAGTAAAAAATGGTTTTATTTTCATGAACAGTACCCATGCCAATGCCGGTGTCTTTATTGTTCCAGATGATGCAGTAAAGAATTTACAAAAAGAAGAAAGTATCTTAGCTGCTAACTATAAAGAAACAAGTGAGGAAGAAAAACAAAAAATAGAAAACAAAATCACTATTGATATGGATGTGCATCCCTATGCTTCCAAAACAAATTTAAGTAGTATAACAAAATTAGCTCTTTATGAAGCTAGTATCGGTTTAGGAGCGATGGTCACCTTTATTGGTTTATACCTAGGAATTATTTTCTTAATCTCTTCAGCAGCTATCCTTGCTTTAAAAGAACTTTCAGAATCAACGGATAACAAAGAAAGGTTTGCAATGCTAAGAAAAATAGGAACAGAAGAAAAAATGCTTAACAAAGCTTTATTTTATCAAATTGCCATATTTTTCTTATTTCCACTTATCATTGCAGGAATTCATTCTATATTTGGAATTAAATTTTGTAATTTTTTACTTGCAACATTTGGTAACGAAAAACTTTTACCTTCTATCATCCTAACAGCTATCTTTTTAGGATTCATTTATGGAGGATATTTCTTAATTACCTATTTTGTGAGTAAAAATATAATAAAAGAAAAATAAGACAAAAAATTATGTTAAAATAATAAAAGCTAGAAAGGAGGGATAACATGGCCTATATAACAGCAATCAAATCATCTATTTTGATATTTCCGTTAATAGCGTTCTTGTTTACCACTCCTTTTATTTTGTATAATTACCATAAATATGGTTCCATAAATCCATTGAAAACTTTCATTGTATATTCTTTTATTCTATACATGATTACAGTTTATTTTTTAGTGATTTTGCCTCTTCCTCAAATAGAAGAAGTCATACCAAAACCGAATATGGTTCGCTTGATTCCTTTTGGATTTATAAAGGACATAATAAAAGAAACTTCATTTGTTTTCAATAACCCAAGCACGTATCTAAAAGCTTTAACAGAACCATGTTTTTATACCGTAATTTTTAATGTGTTTATGACCATTCCTTTTGGAATGTATTTACGATATTATTTTAAATATGATGTCAAAAAGACTGTCTTTTATAGCTTTCTCTTAAGCCTATTTTTTGAAGTAACCCAAATAACCGGTTTATATTTTATCTATCCGCATCCCTATCGCGTATTTGATGTTGATGATTTACTAACCAATACTTTAGGGGGAGCAATCGGTTATGTTTTAATGGGAGTTTTAGACAATTACCTGCCAACTCGTGAAGAAATAGATAGAAGCGCCATAAGAAAAGGAAAAGAAGTTTCTGGACTTAGGAGAATTACTTTATTTTTTCTAGATTTCTTTTTGTTTATTTTCTTTTCTTTATTCATAAGTTTATTCCTAAAAAATTACCATCCATTTTTAATTACTTTTTTAATTTATTATATAGGAATTCCTATTCTTAAAAAAGGAAGTACTCTGGGAGGAAGTTTTTTAAATGTCAGATTAGAATACAAAAATGCCAAAATATTACGTTCTTTCTTTAGAATAGTATTTCTCTTTATTTATTATTTTTTCATTCCTTTTTGGAGTCTTATAGGAACGTATCTTTTAGTAAATCATTTAGGAATGAACGCAACGATTACAATTTATTTTTATTTAGCAGCACTCGTTGCAATTCTATTGTTTTATTTTATAAATGGCCTAATCATTATTGCCAAAAAACAAACATTTTATGACAAACTCTTAAAAGTAAATTACATCAGTACCATAAAGGAAGAAGAAAATGAAGAATAAAGAAATTGTTTTAATTACCATTGGATTTGTTACACTAGTTTTGCTATGCTTAGGAATTTATGTTTTTATAGAGCAAAAAACAGAGTATACACTTAATTTACCAAATATTGAAAACTTAGATAGTATAAATTTGGAAAATAAAAACATAATGGAAAAAGAAAAAATAGAAGAAATCCTAAATATTTTAAATAAAGAAAAGAGAACTACAAAGGAAGAAAGCATCCAAGATTCTCCTATAAATGTAAGTGATAAAATAAAAATAGACTTTCATTTTGTAAATGGTGGAATTTCGACTTTGTTTATCTATCAAAAAAACAAATATTATTATATAGAACAACCATACAATGGGATTTATAAGATAACAGAAAATGAGTATAAAAAAATAAAAAATTTCAGTTTAGAAGAATAACTTCTAAATTTTTTTCTATCTATTTTGTAAAGAACATGTTAGAATAAAAAACATATTGCAAAGCAAAAGGGGGATTTTAAATGTCAGATTTTGAATATAAAAAAATGAGAGAATTAAAAAAAATGCAGTTACAAGAAGTAGAAAAATATTATGTAGAAATGCGTAAATACGAATACGATAACCATATTCCAATACAAAATATAGAATTGCGTAAAGCAATTCACCCTTTATTATTAAATATTGTGAAATTAGATAGAATACTATCTAAGGAAGAAGTTTACGTGATTTCGGATAAAAGAGTAAAAGATAGAAGTGTTCCTAAAATTTATGCTTGTACCCATATTGGAGGAAACGATGCGCAAAGAACATTTGAAGCCATAGAGGAGCATGCTTACCTTTTCATTGCAGATTTAAGAGAATTATATAGAGATATAACAGGAAAACTATTGTTTTTAAATGGTGCAATTTGTCTTGAAACAAATAATAAAGAAGATAGACATATTGCTTATGAAAGAGCAATAGAAGTACTTTCAAAAAATACCAATCTTTTAATTTATCCAGAAGGTTGTTGGAATCTAACAGAAAATTATTTAACTTTACCCTTATACAATGGAACAGTAAAAATGGCATATGAAACAGGAGCTGACATTATTCCTGTAGCGATTGAACAATATGGAAATCAATTCTTTGTAAACATTGGTGAAAATATAAGATGGCATGCTAAAGATAGCAAAAATATAGATGGAATGAATGAAATGTTAAGAAGTAGACTTGCTACTTTAAAATATGAGATATTTGCTTCACGTGGAATTTATATTCGAAAATTTATAGCAGAAGAAACCAAAGAAAATTTTGTTCAAGATATAATAAATAGATGTCCATACAATTTCACTAAGGAAGACGCATACGAAACTATGTATCGAAATGAAACAGCACCTTTCATTGCAGAACAGTTAAAAATTGATGAAGAATTTGTTAGAAAACTTGCTTTAAAGGACGCAGAAAGAAAAGTAGCTTAAAATAAATAGCAATTTAGCCTATATTCTGGTAGAATGTTATTAGAATAAAGAGGTGAAGTATGATTACAAATATATTATTTCCTATAGCAGGACTATTCTTAGCCTCTTTTTTAGTAATTTTATTTTTTTCTAAAAAGAATAATAAAAATACAGAAACCAAAATATATGCAAAAATGCTTATTGTAAATTTAGTATATAGTTTAATTTGTATTATAGGGTATTGGTTTGCAAAAAGTATAGGAAATGACATAATTATCGGCTACATCCAAAAAGTTTATATGTTAAGTATGTTACTTTTAATTGTCTATATCATTATTTACAATTTAAATGTAATAAAAATGAGTGAAAAATGGAAAAACAGATGTAGTATTTTTATTTGGATAAGTTATTTTACCTTTTGCATTTTAACAATGATAACTCCTATTCATGTCATAAATGATGATGCTATTTTAGATGGAAATGGATTATCTTATAATGTAGTGATACTTGCAACAATATTTTACTTTCTATTTATTATTATTTCTTGTATTTATCTATTCATAAAAAATAAAGGAAGTATGACCAAAGATATTCCATTTATTACACTTCTTATTTTATATCTTATAGGATTATTCGTTAGAAAATATTTTCCATCTCTAATGTTTGAAAATTTCTTTTTTTCTTTTATGTTACTCATTATGTACCATACCATTGAAAATCCTGATTTAAAGTTATTAAATGAAATTTGTTTAGCCAAAAATGAATTAGAACAAGCAAATAAAATAAAAAATGAATTTATTAGTAGTATGTCTCATGAAATAAGAACACCCTTAAATGCCATAGTAGGATTTAGTGAAATTGCAAAAATGGCAGATACTTTAGAAGAAGCACGTGAAAATAGTGAAGATATAATAAATGCATCCAATAATCTTTTAAATATTATGAATAATATGCTTCTATTATTTTCTATAGAAAATGAAAGCAATGATAGTATTTTAGAAGCGTATGATCCCAAAGAAATTTTTAAGGAAATTACTAAATTGTATGAAAATAAAATAAAAGACAAGAAAGTTCATTTAAAAGTAGACGTGGAAGAGAGTATCCCAGTATTAATCGGAGATAAGAAAATTTTAAAAAAAATTTTAGCACAAGTTATGGATAATGCTTATAAATACACAGATAAAGGAAGTATTATATTTAAATCAAATTATCAAAAAGGATATTTAAATATAAGCATTAAAGATACGGGAATGGGAATAAAAGAGTGTGACTTAAAAGAGATATTTGAACCATTTAAAAAAACTAGTGATACTAAAAATACAAGTTTTTCTGGTGCTGGTGTAGGATTAAGCATTGTAAAGTTCTTACTTGAAAAAATGGGTGGTACGATTAAAATAGAATCAACGTACCAAAAAGGTACAAATGTGATTTTAAAAATAAAACAAAAAGAAGGTGAAAAATGAAAATTTTAATTGTAGATGATTCTCTAATTAATTTAAAAGTAGCAGCAAAAATGTTAGAAAAAATAGATTGTTTAGTAGAAACTGCTACAAGTGGCAAAGAATGTATAGAAAAAGTCAAAAGTAATTCTTATGATTTAATATTAATGGACATCATGATGCCAGAAATGGATGGAATAGAAACGTTTAACAAATTAAAAGAAATTGAAAATTTTCATACACCTGTAGTTACGTTAACAGCTGATGCTGAACCTAATGCAAAAGAAAAATATCTTGATTTAGGTTTTAACGAGTATATTTCTAAACCAATAAGCTTAGAAATACTAAAAGAAATTATCAAACAATATAAATAAAAAAGGAGTATTAAAAAATGAGAGAATTAAAAATTAAAGGAATATACAAACATTATAGTGGAGATTTGTATATTGTAGAAGATATTATCTATAATAGTGAAAATTGTGAAAAAATGGTGGCTTATCGCGCACTTTATGAAGATGGAAAACTATGGTGTAGGCCTTATGAAGAATTTTTAAGCGAAGTAAACAAAAATGGTCAAAAATATAGATTTGAATTACAAGAAATAAATAGTAAAAACGAAAATCATAAATAATGTAAAATTTTGTCGAGTGATTCTATAATTAGAATTGCTTTTTATATGCTAAACTACTTTCTTAGTAACAAAGGATGCAGAAAAAAATATCTTCTACATCAACCGTAGAAGAAAACAGAAAGGAATCCTTATGATAGAAATATTTGATAAAGAAATGAAAAGAATTATTGATAGTATTAAGAAAGATATAATAAATACAAGAAACAAAATAAGATATAGCGCAAATACAGAACTGATAAATATGTATTTTAGAATGGGTAAAAACATTAGTGAAAATGCAAAATACGGAGCAAAATTTATAACTACATTATCTATTTCATTAAAGTTAGATTTTCCAGATGCAGTAGGATTTTCAGAAAGAAATTTATGGAGAATGAAAGCTTTTTATGAGCAGTATAAAGACTTAAAAGTTCTGCCACCAGTAGTGGCAGAATTACCATGGACACATAATTATATACTTATAGAAAAAGTAAAAGATAAAGATAAAAGACTTTGGTATGCTGAAGAATGTTTAAAGAATGGTTGGTCAAAATCAGTACTAATACATCAAATCGAATTAGAATTATATGAAAGAAAAAAACTATCTAATAAGCTAACTAATTTTAAACAAAAAATAGAAATAAAAAATAATAGTGATTTGGCAAATGAATTAATAAAAGACCCTTATATTTTTGAACTAGAAGGAATAAAAGAAAATTATATGGAAAAAGAGTTAGAAAAGTATATGATTACAAGAATTAGAGATGTTCTTTTAGAATTAGGAAAAGGATTTAGTTTTATAGGAAACCAATATAAAATTAGCACAGATAATCATGATTATTATGTGGATATGTTATTCTATCATTTAGATTTAAGAAGTTACGTTGTTGTAGAATTAAAGACAAGTGAATTTAAGCCTGAATATGCTGGTCAATTAGGATTTTATGTAAAAGCTATAGATAAAATTTTAAAAAAAGAACAAGATAATCAAACCATAGGATTGCTATTGTGTAAAGAAAAGGATAGACTTTCTGTGGAATGGTCATTAGATTCTATGAATGTTCCAATTGGAGTTTCAT
The DNA here is from genome assembly GCA_949025205.1 of uncultured Bacilli bacterium. Classification (GTDB taxonomy): domain Bacteria; phylum Bacillota_I; class Bacilli_A; order RF39; family UBA660; genus MGBC108787. The sequence continues at coordinate 26,512 of CARMXJ010000001.1, forward strand.
CTTATAATATTATTAATAAAGTCTCAGATGAAATATTAGATAAATTACCTACTGAGGAAGAAATAAATAGGTATATTTCCATAAAGAAAAAATAATTGTATTTATTGATTTGATTTTTTAAACATTAACGATAAATAATTTCTATTTGAATTTGTAAACAAAAATTTTGTCGAGCGATTCTAGAAGTAGAATTGCTTTTTATATGCTAAACTATTTTCTAAATTTTAAAAAGGAGTTTTTTATAATGAACGAAATAGTAAGCGAACAAGTAAATATAGAAGAATTAATATATGAAATACGTGGCAAACAAATAATGTTAGATTCTGATTTAGCTAAACTTTATGGGGTAGAGACCAAAAGAATAAACGAATCTGTGGCACGTAACAAAGAAAAATTTCCAGAAAGATTTTCGTGGTTCTTAACTGCAGACGAGGAGATAAACTTGAGGTCGCAAATTGCGACCTCAAGTAAAAATAAATATGGTGGAAGAAGATACAAATGTAGAGTTTTTACAGAACAAGGTATCGCCATGCTAAGCACAATATTAAAATCAAAAGTTGCAGTAGAAATCAGTATTCAAATTATGGATGCATTTGTTGCTATGAGAAAGTATATTGGAGCAAATCTTTTAGAACAAAAATATATTAACAACCAAGTAATGAAAAATACAGAAGACATTCATTTATTACAAGAATCTTTTTCTAAATTAGAAGAAAAAAGAAAAGTAAATGAAATCTATTTTAATGGACAAATATTTGACTCTTATTCAAAAATAGTAGATATATTTAAAAGTGCTAAAGAAGAATTAATTATCATAGACAGTTATGCAGATAAAACAGTATTAGATATGATAAAAAATAGAAAAATAAAAGTTTTTTTAATTGTAAAAGCAAATGCAAATTTAAACCATTTAGATATAGAAAAATACAATAAGCAATACAGCAATTTAACAGTTATATTTAATAATACTTTTCACGATAGATATTTTATACTAGATAAAAAAACAATATACCATTGTGGTGCTAGTATTAACCATGCAGGAAGCAAAACGTTTTCTATAAATACATTAGAAGACCAATTTGTAAAAGAAGCACTAATAAATAGTACAAGGGATTTCATTGATTAATAAAAGAAAGTAGCGTAAAATAAAGAAAAGAAAGCATAAAAGGGTTAAAATAAATGGAAACAATCATTACAGATGAATGGATACAATACAAATCTGGATTCATTTCAGGAAAAAACGCGATAGTAGAAGCATTTAAATTAGGAAAAATATTAAATTTAAATGAGAAATCAACACAAGAGATACAAGCTACTTGGTACACATTTGGATTTCAAGATGGATTTGCTTATTTTTCTAAGTTAATTGATACGAATAGGTTAGATTTAGCAAATATAAATACAAAAGAAATAATAGCAGAGGCATTTAAAAAAAGAGTAATGGAATATAACCAAGAAAAGCAAGAAGAAATTCCTATTGGAAAATTTAGAATGTAGAAAAAAGGGATAATTATGAAGAAATTACTTGTAATATTAGCATTTGTTATCATTTTAGGTGGCTGTGGAAAAAAAGAAGAAGTTTCTTATAAAGAATTAATGAATACAAAAGAATACATAATTCTAGATGTAAGAACAAAAGAAGAATATGAAAGTGGCCACATAAAAGATGCAATAAACATACCTTACGACACGATAAACGAAAATACCAATTTGGATAGAAATAAAAATATATTTGTTTATTGTAGAAGTGGAAGTAGAAGTAAAACAGCTTATGAAAAATTAAAAAATCTTGGTTATTCGGTATACGATTTAGGTGCTTTTTCGAGTATCGACTTACCAAAAGAATAGAAAAGAGGTTACTATGAATTACAAACTAGGAGCAATTATTTTATCCTTTCTCGCATCTTTTTGTTTCTTTATTACCTATTTTATAGGAAAAGAAACATTAAATTTAATTTTAGGAATTACTTGGCTTATTATCGCAATAGGAAATTACGTAAATTATAAGAAAAAAGGATAAAAAAATATGAAGATTTATATAATAGGGCCTACTGGTTCTGGAAAAACAACTTTAGCGAAAAAAAATGAGCAAACAGTTAAATATTCCAAATTATGAATTAGATTTACTTGTTTATGATGATAAAAATAATCATAGAAAGCGTACTGAAAAAGAAATAGAAGTATTATTTACTAAAATATTAGAAAAAGATTCTTGGATTATAGAAGATGTAGGTCGCACAAAATTTAAAAGAGGAAGAGAAGAGGCTAACAAAATATATTATCTGCAATTATCAAAAAAGGTGGTTTACAAAAGAGTGATTATTCGTTGGCTAAAACAAAAAAGAAATTTAGAATCTTATAATTATCCTCCTACTTTTGCTCAACTAATCGATATGATAAAAGTAACACATTCTTATTTTAAAAAAGAAAAAAATAAAATCAAAGAACTAGAAAGATATAAAGAAAAATTAGAATTTTTAAAATTATAAATAGTAAAAGAGGTATAGACAAATGATAACAGTAAAAACAAAAGAAATAATGGAATCTCGTTGTGGAATCAAATGCAGTGCATGTAAATTTAAATTAGATGGAGTATGCATAGGGTGTTTAAATATAAAGAAACCTTTTTGGGCAGATGCTTGTCCTATTAAAAATTGTTGTGAAGAAAAGGAGTTTGCATATTGTGGAGAATGTCAAACTTTTCCATGTGATGCCTTAAAATCATTTTCTTATGATAAAGAACAAGGGGACAACGGACTCCGAATTGAAAATTGCAAAAAATGGCGCGCAGCAAACGAGAAAGAAAAAGAAAAATGAAAAAGCAAATCATAAAAATACCAAAATACATATTATATATCCTTATCCTAATAGGAATATTCATTTTATCATTAAATGCTTTCATAAAAGGAACTACGAAATTTAAAATTTTAGGAAGAGAAGAAATAATATCCTTAAATGAAATAGATGCTATATTGGTACTAGGAGCTGGAGTACGTGGAAAAAATCCGAGTCCCATGTTAGAAGATAGACTTCTAGAAGCAATTTCTTTATATGAAGCAAGAGTATCTCCTAAAATTATTATGAGCGGAGACCATGGAACGAAATATTATGATGAAGTAAATGTCATGAAAAACTTTGCGATAGAAAAGGGAATTTCTTCTGAAAATATTTTTATGGACCATGCTGGTTTTTCTTCTTATGATAGCATTTATCGTGCAAAAGAAATATTTGGGGTTAAAAAAATAGTAATTGTTACCCAAAAATACCATTTATATAGAGCCTTATACATTGCAAAACAACTAGGAATTGAAGCGTATGGCGCATCAGCAGACCCGAGAACTTATGTAGGACAAACCAAAAGAGAAATTCGAGAAATTCTTGCCCGAAATAAAGATTTTTTCAAATGTATTTTAAAACCGGAACCAAATCGTTTAGGAGATACCATCCCGATAAATGGGAATGGAGATATAACAAATGGATGATATATAAATTCTACTTATAAGAGGTGTATTTTTTAGAAAAGAAAAATATAAACTATCTCTTAGAAAAGAGGAGATTTTATGAACCAAGAACAAATTGGTAAATTAATTGCTACTTGTCGCAAAGAAAAAAAATTAACGCAAAAAGAATTGGCTAGTATTCTAAACGTAACCGACAAATCTGTATCCAAATGGGAGCGGGGCATATGCTTACCCGATGTATCTCTATACAAACCTTTATGTGAAATTTTAGGAATCACCCTAAATGATTTCTTTGCCGGAAAAAAAATAGAAGAAGAAAAATACAAAGAAGTAGCAGACCAAAACCTATATAAAGCTTTAGAAAATAGTAGTTTTACGTTAAAAGAAAAAATAGATTACTATACAAAAAAATGGGAAAAAGAACACTTTCTAGAATTAATGATAGAAATGATTATAATCATTTTCTTAATTATTATTGGTTTTATAAAACAAAATGAATTTATAATTATCGGGATAATCGGTGGATTTACATGTGGCATTTGGGAAAACAATCGTAAAATGGCATATGTAGAAAAGAATGCTTATAAAAAAGTAGAGGAAAAAGAAACAAATAAAGAAAGGTATGACAAATGAATTTAGTAGTAAAAAAATTTAATGAATTAACAACAACAGAATTATATGAAATCTTGAAATCTAGAGCAGAGATTTTCATTATGGAACAACAGATTCGTTACCAAGATATGGATAATATAGACTATAAAAGTTTACATTGCTTTTTTATGGAAAATAATAAAGTAGTAGCTTATTTAAGAGCATTTTACAAAGAGGAAGATGAAAGTATTGTTAAAATAGGAAGAGTATTGACGTTAAATCACGGAAATGGATTAGGAAAAAGTTTATTAGAACAAAGTTTAAAAGCCGTAAAGAATCGCATGAAATGTAAAAAAATATGTATGCATGCTCAACAACATACAGTAGGTTTCTATGAAAAGTTTGGCTTTAAAGTAACATCTTCTCCTTTTATGGAAGAAGGCATTGTACACGTGGCTATGGAGTTAGAGTTAAAATAAAGGGAAAAAGCGTTTTATGAAAAAAGAAAAGATAATAGAATTTATGAAAGAGTTTGTAGCTTATTTTCTTACCATTGTTATTTTAATGTGGATTGCAAATAAAATGGGGTGGATGAAATCTTCTATATTAGAAACTTCAATTGAATTAACAATAGGTTGGATAATATGGAAAATCATAATGTTATTTTTAAATAAAAAGAATGGTAATTAGTACAAATTAGAGGTAGTGAATGCTATGAATAAGGAAGTATTACTAGAAAATATAGAAAAATTACATACCACCAAAATGGGTATGGAACGTATTAAGAAAAATCTGAAAATAAATACTAATAATGTAGTAGACTATTGCAAAAACAAAATCTTAAATAAAGATTGTTCTATTTACCGGCAGGGCAAAAATTGGTATTGTGAAATAGAGAATATAGAAATAACCGTAAATGCCTATAGTTATACCATTATTACAGCACATATTATAAAAAATACCAAATAAAAACTTGCACCAAATGCAAGATTTTTTAACCCAAAGCTATATCTAAAATCATCATGATCGAAAAACCAATTAAAGTAAATAATGCCATTAAATCTTTCTTTTTGTTGGTTTGGCTTTCTGGAATTAACTCTTCTACTACTACATAAATCATAGCTCCCGCTGCAAAAGAAAGTAAAAAAGGTAGTAAAATACGCATTTTCATAACCAAAACGGCTCCAATAATTCCAGCAATTGGTTCTACAATTCCACTAATTTGTCCTAACATGAAAGCCTTATTTCTGCTCATTCCTTCCCGACGCAAAGGCATGCTTACAGCAGTTCCCTCAGGAAAATTTTGAAGTCCAATTCCTAAAGCCAAAGTCCAAGCTGCAGCAATAGTTGCTCCATCAAGTCCATAAACAACAGAACCAAAAGCAACGCCAACGGCCATACCTTCTGGAATATTATGAAGCGTAATAGAACTTATAAGCATAATAGAACGTTTAAAACTTGTTTGTCCTTTTTTTAAAGGATGTTTTTTCTCATAAATATCGTATATTTTATCTCCAATAAATAAAAGCAATCCTCCACAAAAAAATCCAATAAAAGTAATTACCCAAGGAACTAAATGCAAATTTTCCGCCATTGTAATCGCTGGTGCAATTAAAGAAAAGAACGAAGCAGCAATCATAACACCTGCTGCAAATCCAAGCATTCCATCCATTAAATTTTTATTGATACGTTTAAAAAAATACACCAAAGAAGCTCCAATAGCAGTAACACTCCAAGTAAAAAGAGTTGCTAAAGCTGCTTGTAAAATAGGGTTCCAAGATAAAACTTCTTCTAACATAAAATCCCTCCCATATATAATCTATTCCGCATTTGTAATATGCAATGGGCATTTGTTTAGAAGACAAACGTTTATGCTATAATAAATAGAAAAAAGGTGATAATTTATGGAAAATGTACAATGGAATCCTTGGCATGGTTGTCATAAATGCAGTCCAGGATGTTTAAATTGTTATGTCTATTATCTAGATAGAAAACATAATAAGGATGCAAATCTTGTAACAAAATCCAAAACAAATTTTAATTTGCCTATCAAAAAAGATAAAGAAGGAAATTATAAAATTAAAAGTGGAATAGAATTAGCTACTTGTTTTACCTCTGACTTTTTTCTTAAAGAAGCCGATACCTGGCGAAGGGATGCATGGGAAATAATAAAACAAAGAAGTGATGTTAAATTTTTAATTCCAACCAAAAGAATCGATAGATTTTTAGATTGTATTCCCAAAGACTGGGGAGATGGCTATGAAAATGTATGCATTGCACTTACTTGTGAAAATCAAGAAAAAGCAGATAAAAGACTGCCTATATTTTTAGAATGCCCAATAAAACATCGATATATTTTTGCATCGCCTTTGCTGGAAGATATCGATTTTAGCAAATACGTAGATACTGGGAAAATAGAATTAATATCCGTGGGTGGAGAATCCTATGAAAATGCTCGCATTTGTGATTTTGATTGGGTAAGACACATAAAAGAAACTTGCGATAAATACAATGTACGATTTGTTTTTCATCAAACAGGTTCTAATTTTAAAAAAGAGGGGAAAGTATATAAAATAAACCATCATGAGGAATATGCACAAGCCAAAAAAGGAATGAAAATGTTAGAAAAATTAGGAAAATAAAGGTAAAAATTGTAGGAAACCAAATTGACTTCTTTTAAAAAATATTGTAATATGGACAAGGTGTTTTTTAGAGAGGGGCGATTTTTTTATGGCCAAAAACAATAGCGTTTTATCTGTTGCAGCAGTTCCCGCATTCCTTTTAACAATGCTTGTATTAAATAAATCGTATAAACCACTTATCGATAAATTATCGAAACAATTCTTAGAATCAAAAAAGAAGGAACAAACAAATCCAAAAGCAGCAAAAAAGAAAAAAGACTTCGATTTAAGAAAGATGGAAATCATGAATTGTGCTCAAAAAATCGTAGAACCAGTTGAAAGTTTAGTAAAAGAAGCACAAAATTCATGGAATATAGAAAAAATAAAAGAATATAATTTAATGAGTAAATCGGTAGAAGACTATTTAATAGAAAAATTACAAAGTTTAGTAAAATACGAAATAATCCCATATGAACCGCAGTTACCTATTTTAATAAAACAAACAATAGAAGCTTTCGAACCCCAAATGACTCCTTTATTAATTGCAGGACCAACTATCACTTTGACCGAAAATGATATAGAAAAAACAAAAACTACCGCCAAAAAAGGATTTCTTTCCATTGTGTATGCGGCACTTATTATGAGCATTGCCTTAAATATAGGCAATATAAAAGGTGTTTATGAAGAGATTGTAGATACTTTAGAGATTGAAAGGATTTGGGAAGATTTAACCCAAACGAATGGCAATATATCTTTAGAACAAGAAGAAATAGTAGATGAAATCACTTACGAAGAAGAATTTGCTAGAATTTTAGCTTTAAATGGCATTTCTACTGAAACAAAATTAAATAAAATAATTTCTTCTGTTAAGGGAACTTATCTAAACAAATTTGATACGATTTTGGCTTATCCAAATATTTCTTTAGAAAAAAAAGTAGATACCATTCTTCATTCAGATATTACAAGTTATAACAATATTTTTAAATATATCATGGAAAAAGAAAATATTCCCATGGAATTAAAAATAAATGCTATCTTAAATTCCAACTTAACCAGTTACAGAGAAGTATTTCGATTTTTCTTAGGAAGAAGTGAAATCATTCTATATGAAAGAATGGAAATTCTTGCTTTTTCTAAGATTGCAACCTACGAAGAAAAAATAAATTTTATACAAGAGGCAAAAGAAATAAACTTAGAAGGGAAAGTATGGTTTACTTTATTAATACCAAACGTTTCTTTTGAAACAAAATATAACGATTTATTAAAGTTAGATGGGGTAACAGAGGACCAAATTATAAAGTGTATCATTAAAGCAGATATGGTTCCATTTAAAACATTATTTGATGCGATTTTAAAATCCACAAATTTAGAAAATGACCAAATTGTTGCCTATTTAACCTTATATAATGAAACAGCAACTTACAATAGAGCTACCTTTGAAGAAAAAGTAAATTATGTCTTTGGAATTAAATCTTTAATGTTGACAGAAAAACTTGATTGTATGTGGGAATTTTTACAGGAATATACTTTAGATGAAAAAATACAGATAATAGAAAACTTTTATGGCATAACAACCAAAGAAGAAGATTATCAAGGAGAATTTTATGCTGGGTTACTTACCAAAAAAGAAATGGATGTAACATCTACTGAATACGCCATTATGTATTTGTATGAAAAAGTACTTAAAGAAATGGAAGAATATGTTTTAGAACATTATGATGTTGAAAATGTAGAACAACTAGAAGTAGGATATGCTATATGTGCAGCAGAAGGAGCATATAAATATAAGGACTTATATTGGGTCGCGAATACACCTTTTAATCGTATAACGAATATAGCTTATGTAAGAGAGCATGGAATAAGCCCATATGCACAATTTATTGCTTCTGGACAATTTTCTGTCTATGGAGATGGTTCTTATAAACGTTATTTAAATGCAACGAAACCAGAATATACTATCAAATATGAAATGGCTAGAATTGCTTTTTTAAATATGTTTTATCATGGATATGATGGTGTAAAACACAACTATCTAGAATTCAGAAGTTCTTATGTTACGGATTTTTCAGATAACTACATAGTATCAGGTGGAAATCGTTATGGTGTAAAAATGAAAGAAGCAAATAGAATTATTTACGAAAATCTTTTAGATAAAAATCAAGAGGAAAGTCAAGATTTTACAAAAGAAAGAGCGTTAACCCTTTCAAATACTTTCTAGTAAGAAACTTTGGAGATATAATCCAGAGTTTTTTGCTTTTTCCATATTCTATTAGCTTTTTTAATTACCAAAATTCCTTTACAGGAGTTTTTTTCTATATTATACTGATAACAATTGATATATAACGAATGTTATAATAAAAGAAAGGAGAAGGTATGCCACCTATTAAAAAATTTGATAAAGAAACAATTGTTGCTACTGCATATACTATTGTCAAAAACGAAGGATTTGAGAAAGTAAATGCAAGACGTATTGCCAAAGAATTGGGTTGTTCTGTCCAACCCATCTTCCATAACTTTACAAGTATGGAAGAATTAAACAAAGCCGTATATGAAAAAATATACAATAAATATAAAGAATACATGTTACAAAAAGAACAAGAAGAAAATGCCTATAAAAGGATGGGACTTTCTTATATTAAATTCGCAAGTGATTATCCAGAATTTTTTAAAATCCTATTTATGCAAAAAACAACTTTAGATGCCCAAGAATTTATAATGGCAGATAGTATCGGCGAAAATGTCATAAAAGCAGGCCAAAAATTAACAGGCTTATCTTTTGAAGAACAAAAAAAGTTTCATGTACGCGTTTGGATTTTTACCCATGGATTAGCTTGTTTGGTAGCCACAAAAACCATACATTTTAAAGAAAAAGAAATAGAAAACTTATTAGGACAAACAGTAAAACAAATGCTAATTGGATATAAAATAGAGGAGAAGAAAGAATGAAAAATTGTATTGAAGTAAAAAATTTAACAAAAGAATATAAAAACATAAAAGCAGTAGATGATTTATCCTTTGAAGTACACGAAGGTGAAATAGTAGGACTTTTAGGACCAAACGGAAGTGGAAAAACAACAACCATTAATTGTATTTTATCCTTATTAAATTTTGGAAAAGGAACCATTAAAATATTTGGAACTAAAATGAGTCCCAATGCTTATGACATCAAAAAAGAAATCGGAGTCGTATTTCAAGATGTTGCTGTTTTTGAAGAACTAAATGTATACGATAATATCGATTATTTCTGTGGTTTATATATCAAAGACAAAACGTTACGAAAAAAATACATTGAAGATGCTATAAAATTAGTCGGATTAGAAGAATTTAAAAAGTTTTATCCTAAACAATTATCAGGTGGCTTACTTAGAAGACTAAACATTGCTTGTGGTATTGCTCACAAACCAAAGCTTATTTTTTTAGATGAACCAACCGTTGCAGTAGACCCTCAAAGTAGAAATAATATATTAGAAGGAATAAAAACATTAAGAGAGTTAGGTGCTACGATTGTTTATACAACACATTACATGGAAGAAGTAGAAATTCTTTGCGATAGAGTCATTATTCTAGACAAAGGAAAACTACTAGCCAGTGGTACCACAGATGAATTAAAAGCTCTTGCCAATATTGAAGAAAAAGTAAGTTTAGAAGTATACGATTTAGAAGCAAAATCCATAGAGAAAATGAAAGAATTAAAAAACGTTGAAGACATTACGTATAACAACAACATCTTGGTTATAACCTATAAAAAAGGAAAAAATAATTTAGTAGAACTAATGGATTATTTAAAAACTGCCCACATCAAATACAACAAAATATTCTCAGAACGTCCAACATTAAATGATGTATTCTTAGAACTTACCGGAAAGGAATTGCGTGATTCCTAATGCACAATTTTAAATATGCTCTAAAAACTTTATTCAAAAACAAAATGTTAATTTTTTGGACATTTGCTTTTCCTATTATTCTAGGGACATTTTTTAATATGGCTTTTTCTAGTATTGAAGAAAATGAAAAACTAAATATTATTCCCATTGCCATTGTAGAAACAGAGGAACTAGAAGACAACAAAATAATAAAAGAAACTTTTAAATCGTTAAGTGAGGAAGAAAATAAAGACCGTTTATTTGATACAACGTATACCAATTTAGAAGAGGCCAAAAATTTATTAGATGAAGAAAAGATTGCTGGTTATTTATATGTTACAGATACACCACGAGTCATCATTCGAAAAAATGGCATTGAAGAAACAATTTTAAAACAAGTAACAGAAGAAATTTTAGAAACAGAAAACATGATAGCCAATATAAGTGAAAAAAAAGTAGAGGAAAGCATAAATATAGCGATTCAAAACAAAGAAGAAGTAGATATAGAAAAAATAGTAGCAAACACCGTAAGTGAAATCGTAACAAAATTAGATAGTTTTACTGCCAATATAGAAAATACTTCCAACTCCCATTTAAGTTACACAATGATTGAATACTATACTTTAATTGCTATGGCTTGTTTGTATGGTGGAATTTTAGGAATGGTTGCTATTAACCAAAATTTAGCCAATATGTCAAACAATGGAAAAAGAGTATCCATTAGTCCCACTTCTAAAACGAAGATATTATTAAGTAGCAGTTTTGCAAGCTTCGTAACAGAGCTTCTAGGAGTATTCCTTTTATTTCTTTATACTATATTTGTTTTAAAAGTAGATTATGGAGAAAATTTAGGACTCGTTTTATTACTCGCTACGGTGGGAAGCTTTGCCGGATTAACACTTGGTATTGCCATATCTTGTGCATGTAAAGTAAACGAAAATACCAAAGTTGGAATTATTATATCCGTTACGATGTTAGGTTGCTTCTTATCGGGAATGATGGGAATCACCATGAAATATATTGTAGATACTAATATCCCATTCTTAAATAAAATCAATCCCGCAAATATGATTACGGATGGCTTCTATTCCCTTTATTATTACGATACATTAGATAGATATTGTTTTAACTTATTTAGCTTGCTTTTCTTTTCTATTCTAATGCTTATGATTGCAATTTACCATTTAAGGAGGCAAAAATATGACAGTATTTAAAACCTATTTAAAAGTATTAAACAAATGCAAAGCTCCCATATTGATGTACACCATATTTTTGATTTTCTTTGGAGGCTTTAATTTAAAAAGCAGTGATAACCAAATGAGTTTTTCTGCATCAAAACCAGATATTTTAATTGTAAACGAAGACAAAGAAGAAGGCTTAACCAAACATCTAATTGAGTACTTAGAAAAAAATAGTGAAGTAAAAGAAATAGAAGCCTCAGAAGAAAAAATAAATGATGCCTTATTTTACCGGGATGTAAATTATGTGATTTATATACCCAAAAATTTTAGACAAGATTTTTTAGAACACAAAAATCCGAAAATAGAAGTGAAAAGTACTGGGGATTATATGGCAAGTCTCTCTGAAATGCATCTTTCAAGATACCTAAAAATAGCGAGTATTTATAACGAAACAAAAACGGAAGAAGAGCTAATAAAAAATATAGAAGAAACTCTAAATCATTCCTTAGAAATAGAAATGACTACTAAGCTAGATACTACGGGTTTAGAAAAAGCAAGTTTTTACTATAATTTCACAAACTACTGCTTACTTGCTGGTTGTATTTATGTAATATGTTTAATCTTATCTAGTTTTAAAAATGAGAAAATAAACAAAAGAACGATTGTAAGTAGTATGGATTATAAGAAATTTAATCGTAGTTTATTATTTTCCAATAGTTTATTTGCCTTTGTATTATGGTTATTTTATGTGTTATTAAGTATCATTTTAGTAGGAAAGGTAATGTTTACAACCAACGGACTTTTCTTAATCTTAAATTCCTTTGTTTTTACATTCTGCGTTTTAACGATTGCCTTTTTATTAGGGAACTTAGTAACGAACAAAAATGCCGTAAATGGAATAGTAAACGTCATTGCTTTAGGCTCTAGTTTTTTATGTGGTGCATTTGTACCTATGGAATTTCTACCAACAACGGTTTTAAATATAGCACATGTCTTGCCATCTTATTACTTTATTAAAAATAATGAAGTCATTATAAATATAGAAGCATTTCATTTAGAAACATTAAAACCAGTTCTATTCAATATGGGAATACTACTATTGTTTTCTATCTTTTTTATAATAATCACAAACATTATCTCTAGTAAAAAAAGAAAAATTGCGTAAAACTATTTCTTTACAAAAAGAATAGATGCAAGTAAAATAGTGAGAATTAAGGGAGGAGTCCACATGAAAGATGAAATATCTTTTCGATATTTTTATGAAATGTTCAAAGAAGAATTTCGAAAAAACGTTGCAAAATTAGAAATGGAGCGAATAGGAAAAGAAGAATATGATGATTTATCAGAAATTTTTGACATGTATATTACTGCATCTATAACAAAAGAAGAACGAATAAGTATTTATGACCAAATTCTTTTTGAAGTTTGTGCCAATTATGTTTCACTATCCGAAGCAGATATTACGATTTATCCAAAAAATTCTTTTGAATTCCTACAAATAATTTTAAATAATATGCATAAAAATCCTTATAAAGAAAGTTTTCTGCTATCTATGCAATTTATTTTTCAAGATTATTTCAAATATTTAGAAAAGGGCTGTCCTATGTTATTTTCTTCAAGTGAAATGGTAGTCCAAACTTACAGATAACTTTAGATTCACAAAATAAAATAGCACAATTTGATTCTGTAGATATGGATTTAGAAGAGCAAGACACAACTATGCTTAGAGTTCTTTTGCTGGAAAGAAATCATCAAATAGGACCAGTTCCAAATGTAAAATACATATATCGAAAAGATATATAAAAACGTAAACAAATCTTAAAGCAAAGGTTTGTTTTTTTGATATAATGAAAGAAGAAATGAGGATTTTTATGCTTGAAATGATAAAAGGAGCAAAAATAAAAAATGCTATAAATTTAGAAGAAGGCTATGAAATGCAAGAAAATTTTTTACTGGCCAATGTAGATGCTTCTAAAATAATAAATTTAATACAAGATTTTATAAAAGAAAATAAGGAAGATTCCTTTTTTCTATTTATAGAAATTCCTACAAATAAAGAAGAGGAAATAAAATTGCAAGCAAAAGAGAAAACAGAAAAACTACATATGGACATCTATTATTTAGATGGAATTACAGAAAAAGAAGCAAATGTATTCCTAGAAGAATATGGAGAAGTTTTAATCCATGATGGTGTAGTTCAATTTGGTTTTGGAACGCAAAGAAACGAAGAGATAGGAAAATACAAATATAACCTTGTAAAAATTTATAGTAAAGATAATTTAAAAAAATATACCAAAATTCTAGAAAATCATAATATTGTAAAAAAAGAAAAAGTAAAAACAGCATGGGATTTTTTTACAAAAGAAAATCCAGGTACTTCTTTTTCTTATTATGACAAAAATGAAAAAAACATTTATGATTGTTTAAAAGAGTTAAAAGAAAAAGGCTTATATAAGGCAGAAACTAGAGTGGAATAAACAAAAGAAAAGAGGAAGTTGGATGAAAAAGATAGGAATAGCACTTCTTTTTATAGTAGTAGGAGTTTTCATTGGTCTAACAGTGCTAAACTATATTATAGAAAACGAAGAGCCGGATTTACAAATTTTTAATGTACCTGAAAAAGACAAATATGAATTTACTTATAAGAAAAATACCTATGCGATTGCAAGGTCTGATAACAATGAAGCAGGTACAAATCGAGTTGGGATTTTCTTAAAAAAGAAAGAAAAGTATTATTTATTAGAAGAAATAAATAGATGCATGTACATGGAATCAGCTTTTTATATAAAGGAAAACAAAATTTACTTGCATTGCATTTCAAGGGCAAACGAAGTTTTAGAGTATAAAGTAAACAAAGAGGAAATTGAAAAAACAGTTCGAAAATTAAATTTCAAAGAAACTCCCAATATCAGTACATTGCATTTACAATTTGAAAAAGTAGACAATAAATATATTTATTTTCATTCATGGGTAAAAGTAAACGAACGGCTAGAAGAAGGAAACAAAGCAAAGTGTAGTTTAGATACAAACAAGTGTGAATATAACTAAAAATGAACAAATCATTATTGACAAGGAAGTAACGCTTAGGTGTATTCTAGAAGTAGAAAGGATTGATAAAATGAAAAAACAAACCGCGGGAAGGGATAACTTAGGTGCTCTTGCTCCTACATTTGCAGAACTAAACGATGATGTGTTATTTGGAAAAGTATGGAGTAGAGAAGAAGAACTTTCCTTAAGAGAAAGAAGCATGATAACAATTGCTGCATTAATGGCACAAGGATTATTTCCGCAATTAAAATCCCATTTTGTATTAGGTCGTGAACATGGAATAACAAAGAACGAAGCAGTTGAAATAGTAACCCAACTTGCGTTTTATGCGGGATGGCCAAAAGCTTGGAGTGCTTTTGCTTTAATAAAGGAAGTGTATGGTAATGAAAATGAATAAAGAATTGATTAATCCACAAGCATAAAGAAACGTATTACTGGTATAACAATTGAATCTTTCAAAAGAAAAAATTGATTATATATTCGTACTAAAATGAAGATAAAGGAAAGTGAGGAAAAAACAATGACTATAAAGTCTTATAATCCTTCTAATAATGCATTACTTGGAGAAATGGAATCTACAAATGTATTTGAAATAAAAGCAATAGTAAACAAAAGTAGACTAGCATTTGAAAAATGGGGAAACTTAACGAAAGAAGAACGAATAGCATATATCCAAAAATTATATGATGAAATAAAATCTAAGAAGGAGGAATTTGCCAAACTTTTAACAAATGAGATGGGCATGCCAATATCGGAATCTCTTTTTGACATCGATAGTGGCTTAGAACATATTAAATGGTATATGAATAATGTTAAAAGTATTATAGGTGAAAAGATAACTTATGAAGATGAAAATGAAGTAGATAAAATCATTTTTGAACCAAAAGGTGTTGTTGCAGTAATTATAGCGTGGAATTTTCCTTTCTCAAGTTTTGTATGGCAAGCTGTGCCTAATCTAATTGTTGGAAATACAGTAGTAGTAAAACATTCAGAATATGTTCCGCTTTGCAGTAAATATATTTTTGACATGGTATCAAAAGTACTTCCAGAAAATGTATATAGTGTTGTATATGGTGATGGAGAAGTCGGTGAAGAATTAGTAAAACAAAATATCGATATGATTTGCTTTACAGGAAGTACTAAAATTGGACAAAAATTATATAAAATAGCAGGTGAAAAATTTATACCAATCGTTCTTGAATGTGGAGGCTCTGCTCCAGGAATTATTTTTGAAGATGCTGATATAGATTCTGTAATTGAATCTATTTATACCAATAAATTTGCTAATACGGGTCAGATATGTGATGGACAAAAGAGATTAATAGTACATGAGAGCAAATTTCTTGAAGTATGCGAAAAATTGAAACAATGTATTGAAAGTAAAAAAATCGGGAGTCCATTAGAGAAAAATGTTGAAATTGGGCCTCTTGTATCAATTCAGCAATTAGAAAAATTAGAAGAACAAGTAAAAGATGCTATAAAAAAAGGGGCAAAAGTTATTTGTGGTGGAAAACGCTTAGAACTGGATAATGGGAATTACTATTTTCCAACAATCTTAGTAAATATAACGAAAGATATGAAAGTATATAATGAAGAAGTATTCGGACCTGTTATACCAATAATTAAGTTTAAAACATTAGAAGAAGCTATCAAGATAGCAAATGATACTGAATATGGATTAGGTGGATATGTATATACTCTTGATAAGACAAAGTATGATACGGTTGTTAAAAAATTAAAAACGGGAATGATAGCTTTAAATAATCTATATTATTTAAGACCTTGTAATCCATTTGGTGGATACAAAAAATCTGGAATGGGTAAAAATAATAGTGAATTTGCTTTAAAAGAGTTGTGTAATATGAAAGTAGTAACATATGAAAAATAAATAATAGACAAAAAGAAAGATGATGAAAATGAATAAAGAAATATTTGATAAAGAAAATGTATTTGGAAAAGGACTTCCTAATGAAAGTTTTTCCAAGTATTTTAGTGGAGCTTCTTTTTTAAATCCACTTACAGACCCTAAAGAATGTCCATTGTTTTTAGCCAATGTGACATTTGAACCTTCTTGCAGAAATAATTGGCATATTCATCATGCAAAAAGTGGTGGAGGACAAATTTTAATTTGTACAGCGGGAAATGGTTGGTATCAAGAAGAAGGTAAAAAAGCAGTGGAACTAAAACCGGGAATGGTTATTACAATTCCAGCGAATGTTAAACATTGGCATGGAGCAAAGAAAGACTCGTGGTTTAGTCATATAGCCTTAGAAGTGCCAGGAGTTGATACTAAAACTGAATGGTGCGAAGCTGTAAGTGATGAAGAATATGAACAACTAAATTAAATAATGTCAATATAGAAATAGTAAAGGAAGTGATAAAAATGAAAAAAGAAGTAGTTCAAACAAATAATTTTTTAATATATGAAACCAATGACAAAATAAAAGTAGAAGTAATATTAGAACAAGAAAATATATGGATGACTCAAGAACAAATAAGTAAACTTTTCAATAAAGCTAAATCTACCATTAATGAACATATTAAAAATATTTATTCTGAGTCGGAACTATTAGAATCAAACACGATGAGAAAATTCGGAAATTCCGAATTTTCTACTAAACCTACAAACTATTATAATTTAGATATGATAATTGCTGTTGGATTAAGAGTAAAATCTAATAGAGGAACTCAATTTAGAATATGGGCGAATGAAATATTAAAAGAATATTTAGTTAAGGGATATAATTTAAATGTGGATAGATTTAAAAATAATGGTGGTAGCTTCTATTTTGATGAATTATTAGAAAAAATTAGAGACATAAGATCATCGGAAAAAGTATTTTGGAGAAAAATATTAGATATTTATGCTACTAGTATAGATTATAATCCAAAAAAAGAAATAACTATTAATTTTTTCAAAACGGTGCAAAATAAAATGCACTTTGCTGTTTCTAAAAGTACAGCTGCAGAAATTGTATATAATAGAGTTGATAGTAAAAAAGAAAATATAGGGTTAACTAATTTTAAAGGTAATATGCCAACAAAATCAGAAACTGAAATTGCTAAAAATTATCTAACCTTAGAGGAACTTGAAATATTAAATAGATTAGTGTCAGCATATTTAGATGTTGCAGAAATTAATGCATTAAAACATAATCCAATGAAAATGGATGATTGGATTAAAGAATTAGATAGCTTTTTAACAATGACTCACAATGATATATTAAATAATAAAGGAACTATATCTCATGAGCAGGCATTAAAAAAAGCACATGAGGAATATGATAAATATATGCAAACACATTTAACACAAGTAGAAAAAGATTATTTAGAAGTGATGAATTTGGAAATAAAACAGATTAACGATGATAAATAGTCTTGTATAAATTCCAGCCTCCTATCAGGAAGAAGGAAAAGAGGCGGTTAGCCTTGAACCAGTAATGGTAATCACAATGACCACAAACGTAAAACACCGGCATGGTGCGAAGAAAGATTCTTGGTTTAGTCACATTGCAGTTGAGGTTCCAGAAGAAGAAACAAGCAATGAATGGTGTGAGCCTGTAAGTGATGAAGAATATGAAAGATTATAATAGGAGTGAGATAATATGATAATAATTTATGATTTTGATGGAACCTTAACACCATTTGGCATACCACAATATGAGATTTTAAAAAAATTTGGTTATGACGACGAAAAGTTATTAAAACGAGTAATGGATTTAATGAAAAAAGAAGGACTATCTTTGTATCAATCATTTTATAAAACTTATGAAGATATTTTGAAAGAAAATAATACGGAAATGAGTTTCGCTAATATCACTTTGGGGTCAAATGATGTAGCGTTTAATCCAAGAGTTTTAGCTTATTTTGAAGAGATGCAAGAAAAGAATAGTGGTATCAATCATTTTATCGTCACTTCAGGATTGGAAGAATATGTACGCAATACAGAGATTGGTACTCTAGTTAACGGAATATACGGAGTTACATATCACCGAAAAGGAGATATTTTTACTACTGTTGATAGACTAGTTACCGATGAAGAAAAACCAAAAATCATTGAAAAGATAATTGAAAATAATAAAAATAAAAAGGTTATATATGTAGGTGATGGTCTAACAGATAAATATGCTTTCGAATTTGTTCACTCATTAGGAGGGATATGTATATACGTTGGAACAACAGGAAAAGATTTTGAAGGCTATAAAATTCTAAAAGAAAATGGCATCGTCGACGAGTATTTTTCAAGAGATTTTTCGGAAGAATCAGATTTTAAAAACTTTATAGAAAAAGAAATGCTTCCAGAATATAAAAGAATTTAAAACAGGCTTGCATAAATTCCAGCTTCCTACCAAGAAGAAGGAAAGGAAGCAATAAGTTTAAGAACCAGGAATGGTTATTACAATTCCAGCAAATGTCAAACATTGGCATGGAGCAAAAAAAGATTCATGGTTAGTCATATTGCAGTTGAGGTCCCAGAAGAAGAAACAAGCAATGAATGGTGTGAACCAGTAAGTGATGAGGAGTATGATAAGTTAAGATAGTAAAAAATAATATGTCTATAATAATCGAGGTGAAATTGATGAATGAAAGCAATATAATTTTATATGAAACAGATGATGGAAATATAAATGTTGATGTAGTATTAAAAGATGAAACCATTTGGCTTACACAGAAAAGTATGGCTGAACTATTTGATGTAAATTCTCAAGCAATAACAAAACATCTTCAAAATATATATAATGATGGCGAATTGCAAAAAGAAGGAACTTGTTCCAAAATGGAACAAGTTCAAAAAGAAGGAAATAGGAATGTCAAAAGAAATATTGATTTTTATAATTTAGATGCAGTTATTGCTGTTGGTTATCGTATAAACTCTAAAAAAGCAACTCAATTTAGAATTTGGGCTACAAGTGTATTAAAAGATTATATTATTAAAGGATTCAAAATTGACAAAGAGCGTATGAAAAATGGGCCAAAGTTTGGGAAAGATTATTATGATGAATTACTTGAAACCATTAAAGAGATTCGTTTGAGTGAAAGAAGGCTATATCAAAAAATTACAGATCTTTTTGAAGCAACTAGTGTTGATTATAATAAAGATTCAGAGAGTGCTTATACATTTTTTAAAATAGTTCAAAATAAACTTCATTATGCAATCACAAATCATACAGCTGCAGAACTTATATATAATAGAGTGAATAGTGAAAAAGAACATATGGGTTTAACGAATTGGAAAAATGGTCCTAATGGTAAAATTATGAAGTATGACGTATCAATTGCTAAAAATTATTTAAATGAAGATGAAATAAAAAAATTAGAAAGTCTTACAACATTATTTTTAGATTATGCTGAGGATATGGCCAATGAACAAAAATTGATGACAATGCAAAAGTGGATTGTTGCAACAGATGATTTATTAAAATTTAGAAATAAAGAATTATTAACACATTCAGGTAATATTTCACATAAGCAGGCTATAGAAAAAGCAAATAAAGAATATGAAAAATTTAGAGTGAAGCAAGATAGAGAATACATCTCATCTATGGATGAGATGTATAAGAGGTATTTAGAGGAAAATAAAAAATAGGCTTGTATAAATACCAGTCTCCTATGAAGAACTTGGCAAAGAGGCAGTAAGTCTTAAATCAGAAAGTGTAATAACAATTCCAGCAAATGTGAAACACTGGCATAGAGCAAAAAAAGATTCATGGTTCAGTCATGTAGTAGTTGAAGTGCCAAGAGAAGATACATTAAACGAATGGTGAACCAGTAACAGATGAAGAATATAAGAATTTAGATGTATGAAATGAGAGTGTTATAATGGATTTAAATTTAAGAAAAGTAACTTCCAATAAAGATATAGCTTTATTTGTAAAGTATAAAGTTTTACTTATTAAGTATCACCAACAATATGCTAATGCACTCGGTTTAGTTGATAAGATAGTTGAAAAGTATAATGAAAAGGATGCAAAAAAACATATTGGTGAAAATAATTTTTTTCAATATATTATAGAGTTTGAAAATAATGATGCTGGTATACTAGAATATAGTATTAAAACATCTGATATTGATAATAAAAGTATCCTATATATAAAAAATGTATTTATAGATAGTAAATATAGAGGATTTGGAATTGGCAAAGAAGTTTTACTAAAAATTAGAAATGAAACAGATTTTAGGATTGAATTAGAATGTTGGTATGGAATGCCTGCCAATGAATTATATAAAAAATTTAGGAATGAAGGAATTAAAGACAAGATATATTTGGAAAAAATAGTCTTACATAAATTCCAGTTTTTTCCTATTAAGAAGAAACAAAGCGAGAAAGTTAAAACATAAAGATATAGTAAATATCCATGCATAATATTTTGTTTATTTCAGTTTGAGCTAGTAATAGCATATTATAATTTTTCCTACTATGGAGATTTACTCGTAAACTTTATGGGTTGGCTAGGAATACTTTCATGCCTAATTATAGGAGATTTGTACTTTAATAAAGAAAATAGAATTACTAATTATTTTAAAAAAGATTATAGGAGTTTACTAAATGAATTACAAAACAGAGCAACTGGTAGAGAAAATTTTCTTTTTTCATGATACAATATTAAGAGTAAAAAATAGTAATTTGAAAGTGAGAAAAGTACTATGGATCAGGAAAAATTTGGGAAATTTATTAAAGATATAAGAAAAAAACATAATTTAACCCAAAAACAACTAGCTGATAAATATAATGTAACTTATCAAGCAGTAAGCAAATGGGAAAATGGTCTTTCATTTCCCAAATGACACAACAAGAAAAATTGCAAGATTTGCTTTATTTTAAAGGGAAAATCGACACTTATGATATTAAGTTAGAATCAATAAAAGAGGTCGAAAAAGAGCATAATTTCAATATAATTCTATCAATTATCAAATAATAGCTGTATTTCTACATAATTATATAAAATAATGTTCTTTACTATAAAATGAGAAAATCTTATCAGGTTTGAGTGTCAGTTGGGTATGAGAAGTCATGCCCTTTTATATTATTTATTAAAGTAGATTATGATTCAAAAATGAATTTATAAAAATATGAGGTAACTCATGTTTTTTTTGTTAAAGGTAAATGAAAGGGGGAATTAATGAATAATAAAATAATAAAGATTGGAACTTTTTTTAGTGGGATTGGAAGCCCAGAAAAAGCATTAGAAAGATTAAAAAATGAAGGATATATAAAAGATTTTAAGGTAGAGTTTTTTTCTGAAATAGATAAAAATGCAATCAAAAGTTATTGTGCCATTCATAATATTAGTGAAAATTTAAATTTAGGAAGTATAATAGAAATCAATGGAGAGTACTTACCTTACTGTGATTTATGGGTAGGTGGATTTCCATGTCAAGATATTTCTTGTGCAGGTAAAATGAGAGGATTTGAGTTTGAAAGCTCAACAAGATCCAGCTTAGGATGGGAAATGATAAGACTTTTGCGAGAAGTTAAAGAAAAACCAAAGTTTGTGATATTTGAGAATGTCGCAATGATAAAAAGCAAAAAGTTTAAAGATACTTTAGAACTTTTTAAAGAAGATTTAACAAATTTAGGATATACCTTATATGATGATATATTGGGTGCTAATGATTATGGAATACCTCAAAAAAGAAAGAGGTATTTTTTAATTGCAATTTTAGATGATAAAAAGAATTTTGAATTTCCTAAAAAAATAGAAAAAGAGATAAAATTAAAGGATATACTAGAATCAGATATTGATGATAAATACTACTTAACTAATTCTGATTTTGAAGAAATTGATAATAAGATTGTTTTTAAAAATAAAAATAGAGAAAATATAAAATATGAGATTGATAAAACTAAAATAAAAAGTGGTGGTATATGTGGTATTGACAAACACACTAAATTTGCAATTTCATCAAGAGTGTTCTCAATATATGGAGATGCACCAACTTTAACTGCGAGTAATACAGCAGATAATAGCAAAATTGTAGTAGAAAGTGAGGATTGATGAGAATAAGAAAATTAACTTCTAAAGAATGTTGGAGACTAATGGGGTTTGATGATTCTGATTATAATAAGGCTAGTAAAGTATGTAGTGAAACGAATCTTTATCATCAAGCTGGTAATTCAATAGTAGTAGATGTAATGTATTATATTTTAAAGGAATTATTAGTATAATTTCAGAGTATGGGAGTTGCTATTTAATGGTAATTCTCATACTCTTTTTTTGTGCAATGAAAAAATCAACTTAACATTGATTTTTATAATACTTTATTTCTTGTTTTTTTTCTTTAAATAATCGTTCCATTAGATCTCTTCTAGTTAAATGTTTAAAGACTCCTTCCATATTTTTATAGTACTGTAAAGCTTCATTTTTGTCGATAAACTCTTTATAAAATTGATTCTTTTTTGTTTGTTCATTATATTGTATAGATACACTAAATTCATAGTGGTCGCTAATATTAGTAATATCTTCATAAATATTAACTACTCTAATATGAAATTCATAGCCATCTTTTATATAATTACGATGTTTTAATGTTTTTCTTCTTAATTTTATAGGTGTATTGACTAATTTAACAACTTCTTTATTTTGTGGCTTTTGATGTCTAAATATTTTAAATATACTAAACTTTTTCTTTTGAACAGTCAAGGGTGATTTATTTGATAATTTTTTATCGACATTTTTTTTGTATTTAGCAATTTCCTCATCTAATTTATCTAAATAGGGGAATGCTTTATTAATTTCACTTTCCATAGAATATGATACATCTTGATCTAACATATAAAATCACCTAATCTTTCTTTTTTTATTCTTTTATCTTATTCTTTCTATCAATTCTTGAGCTAAATCTTTAAGCTCATAAGTATTTTCTAATAAATATCCTAATTGTACTTGATACATTGATTTAGTTTTTTCATTCATCAAAGGATTAAATAGATATAATAAACCATAGCTATTACAATTACATAGGCAAATCAGGCGGAGTGCGTTATATAATTTATCGACATCTTGAATTTTATTTATATTAAAATTCTGAATATCAATTTTATAATCGTCTAAAAATTGCTGAATAATCTCTGTATAATCTATGAATTTTAATATTTTATAGAAGTTAATAATACATATTTTTTTAAATTCTAATTCATAATATGGAATAAAATTGTTATCTCCTAAATATTTTTTAGTTAAAAGTAGGGGAATAGTGTCTTCATAACATAAGACTGTTTCTATAATAGTATTTCCATATTTTTTTAAAAACCAAAAGTCAACATTGAATCTGAACATGATATGATGTAAAACATCTATAAATTGTTCTTCGCTAGTTAAATATCCTTTACGAACCAAACAAGTAGTATTGGTTGGTGTAATCTCATTATCTAATGATTCTATAACATGATCTAGTTTTTTATCATTAATCATCATTAATATAATGGCACTATTTAAATTGTTTTCTTTTTTAATTACTTTTCTTAATTCTCTTTTTCTTTCTTTAATACTCATTATTTATACAATCGTTCATTTTCTTTTAAGGCAAATAAAGTCATATCTACTTTACTTTTTAATTCTTTTAAAGAAATTTCAGTTTTAAAGTATGAATTATGATATGGAGTTAATTTTAAATATTTTATATTTTCTTCTGTTTCAATATTTATTATATATTCATCAGAATTATTGTAAGTAACTTTAAAGGTCCCATTTTCATATAAGATTGAATATCCAGTTAATTCATAGCTTTGCCTATTATTTTTAAAGTGTTTTTGTAATGCCTTTTTTAAAAAATATTCTTTCATCTTTGATTTTCGTTTCTTGGCTTCACGAGTCGTGCGTGTATGACCGGTAATTGTCTATAAATAAGGTATAATCTGTTCATACTATTTATATAGGAGTGGGTGATAAAGTTGAAATTACAAGCTGATGAATATACAACAGAAGATATCCTACGAATTTTGAGAGAGTGGACTGGACTAACTCAAAAAGAATTTGGAAAAACGATTCATAGAACTGAACGTGGTATTCAAGCGTTAGAAACTGGATATAGACATCTAACTGTAGATACTTTATTACAAATTGCTAAAACTCATAATATAAAAATAGTAATGACTAAGGATGCTTCAAAATAAGAAGTATTTTTTTATACCTGAAACGATTTATTGCACCTCCTTCCTGCACATGAATAACTATAGCAAAAAAATGCAGCACAAAACAAGAAATTGACTAAAAATATCTTGTTATTGTACTGCTTATATTATTTACTATATACTAAATACTAACTCATAGCGTCCCAAAAGTCAATAGTTCCTCATATTTCTTTTAAAATTAGTATGGGTGATACTATGGTTACAAGATATAATCCTACTACAAGGTATGAAGAATTGAGATTAGATTCGGAGAAAAGGCAAGGAGATATTGCTGAAATATTAGATGTTAAAAGAAATACTTATTCTAAATGGGAAAATTGTATTAATGATATGCCTTTAGAAAGGAGTAATGATTTAGCAAATTATTATCATACCTCTTTAGATTATCTTTTAGGGTTATCTAATAATCATGTGAATATAGAGGAAAAATTAAATATCGATTGGGATATGTTATCAAAGAGAATACTTGAATTACGAACAGATAATAAATTAACTCAAAAGGAGCTTAGTAAAAAGTTAGGATTTCCTCAAACGACATATTCTCAATATGAGACTGGAAAGAGAAAACTTACAACTTTAAAATTATTAGTAATTGCACAATATTATGATATATCTTCTGATTATTTAGTCGGTAGATCAAATATTAAAGAAATAAAGTAAATCAGTAGAGGATTTGCTATTTTTTTGGTATAATTTAATATATAGAAGTTATGTACAAATAGTAATTTGTAAAGGAGGTATTTATGGGAATAGAACATTCGCAAAATTATTTACATAGTAAACAACTTGTAGCGACTTTGTTATCAAAGAGTAATATTTGTAACGACGATATTATAATTGAGATAGGTCCTGGAAAAGGAATTATTACCATTGAACTTGCAAAAAAAAGCAAGCAAGTTATAGCAATAGAGTTTGATGCGAAATTAGCGAAAACTTTATCTGAAAAGTATAAAGAATCTAAAAAAGTTCAAATAATAGAGATGGATTTTTTAAAATATAAAATATCAGTAAAAGAACCATATAAAGTATGTGCAAATATTCCATTTAACATAACTGCTGATATTATGAAAAAAGTATTTGAAGATGATAATCCTCCTGAAGATATATATTTCATAATGCAGTATGAAGCTTTTCTAAGGTATTCTGGACAGCCTTTTTATAACGAAAGTTTGAGGTCTCTTTTATACAAACCTTGGTTTTCCGCTGAATTGATTTATGAGTTTAAACCATCAGATTTTTATCCTGTGCCAAATGCACGAATATGTTTTGCTCACTTTCAAAGAAAAACATCAGCAGATGTTGAGGATGCGACAGACTATAGAAATTTTCTGTCATATATATTTTTAGCATCTGGAAATACTTTCAAAGATAAAACAAAAAAATTGTTTACTTATGAGCAACAAAAACGCATTTGCAAGTTTTTAAAAATTAAATTAGAGTCAACGCTTACTGAAATCTCATACGATGGATGGCTGTACCTATATGATGTTTTTCTTAAATTTGTTTCCAACGAAAAAAAAGCTATTATATTAAATGCTGAACAAGACATGAAAAACAATCAAAACAAGATTCAAAAAAAACATCGAAATCGTAATCATGGTTATTGGAAATTTGAAACTAAGCGCCAAAAGAAAATTTTTAAATTGAAAAATTGAAAATAAGAATTTTATCCAGTAGCTATATTTCCAATTTCTATATTATTAGCAATAGTGTAAACAAAGAAGTTGACAGAAAAAAGTAATAAGCAAATTATAAATTACAATTTATCGAGTAGATCTTATTTAAGATTTACTCTTTTTTTGATATAATTAAAGAGAAAGAAAAATAGTAATTTGTAAGGAGGATATGCAATGAAAGATATAATCGAATTTGCTAATAGAGAAGAATTTAGAAATTGGTTATCTGAAAATTGTTTATCAAAAGATGGTGTTTGGCTTTTATTTAGAAAATATGGAGAGCCAAAAACAATAAAAGCAAATGAAGCACTTGAAGAAGCACTATGCTTTGGATGGATTGATGGACAAATGCAAAGTATTGATGATAAAACCTATAAAAAGTATTTTTCTATGCGTAGAGAAAAAAGCAAATGGTCTGAAAAAAATAAAGCATTAACAAAGAGTCTTGAAGAACGAGGACTTATGACTGAATATGGTAGAAAGAAGATAGAAGATGCCAAAAATAATGGGCAATGGGATGCTCCAAAATCTATGGAAATAACAGAGAAACATATTTCAGAGGTATCTACTATATTAAAAGAATATGAACTTGCTTATACGAATTTTCAGTCAATGTCTCCATCAGTAAAGAAAACCTATGCTAAAGCCTATTTTGATGCCAAGACTGATGATGGAAGAAAAAAAAGAATTGCTTGGATGGTAGATAGACTTAATAAAAATCTTAAACCAATGTAGTAAATAACAAATTACAATTTACAAGATAGATCAATCAATTTTGGTTTATCTTTTTAACTATTTAAAAATAAATAGTATTATTGACAATTATTTATTTTTGTGATAATATAACATCAATTTTAAGGGGTGTTATTATGTACGATTTAAGAAATAATTTACCATTTTTATATGATTTTTATCTTGTGGCTAAAAGCAAGAGTTATACGAAAGCTGCTGGAATCAATAATGTATCACAACCATCATTAAGTAGAAGTATAAAACTTTTAGAAGAAAATTTGAAAATGAAGTTAGTTAATAGGAATAATAAAGGTGTAGAACTAACAAATGATGGAGAAGAATTATTTAAGCATTTAGATACTATGTTTAATACTTTCAATGATTATAATAAAAATAATTTAAATGATTCTACAGATCTAATTGGAAAAATAACAATTGGAACTACAAGAAATATTGCAGATAATAGATTATCTCATTATTTATCAATTTTTAATAGTTTATATCCTAATGTAAAAATAAAGATTATAACGGATAGTGCTAGCAATTTAAATAATTATCTATTAAATCATAAAATAGATGTTTTAATCGATTATGTTCCTAATTTAAACTTTACTGAAAAAGATAATATGGAAATTAAACAAATAGGTAATTTTGATACTTGTTTTGCTTGTTCTAAAGGTTTTTATAGTAAATACGGAGATAAAATTAAAACATTCAATGATCTAACTAAATACAAATTAGTCATATCAGGAGCTTCCAGAAGAAGACAAATGCTAGATGAAGTATTAACTTCTATAAATATTAATTTAGATCCTAAAATTGAAATGCCAGATAGCAAGTTAATGGCAGATTTTGTTAAAGAAAATGAATATATAGGATATTTTGTAAAAGAAGAAGTGGAAACATTTGATTTAGTGGCTTTAAAACTAGATTTTGAGATGCCTAAAAACTATATTGGAATAATTTATAGTAAAAATACAACTAATCTTATTACCAAAAAATTTATTGAATTAGTTTTAGAAAATAAATAAAACTGATTTTTTTTTTCGCTAAAAAAAGGTATAATACTTGTTGTAGGTGATGTTTTTATGATTTGTATAAGAAGAATAACTGATGAAGATTTTGGATTAGATAGTATTGCTTTTGTAAATCCTAGACAAAGATGGGGCGCAAGAGGAATAGTATTTAATAGTGAAAATAAGATTGCAGTTCTATATAAAAGTATTAAAAACGAATATAAGCTCATTGGTGGTGGAATTGATGAAGATGAAGATCGTACAAAAGCATTTAAAAGAGAATGTTTAGAAGAGGCAGGATGTAAGGTAGAAATCGACGATTGCTTAGGAACAGTTGAAGAATTAAAAACATTAGATGACTTTAAACAAACTTCTTATATTTTTGTAGCTCATGTAGTAGAAGATGTAGGTCATACAGCTTTTACTGAACAAGAAAAAGGTGAAGGATCAGAACTGTTATGGTTAGATATAGATACAGCTATGAAACTAATTAAAGATTCAGAAGGTAAAGTAGTTGCTTCAAAATATGACAGTGAAAAAAGTGTATATCATACAAAATTTATTGTTAGAAGAGATTATGAAATTTTAAAGTATTATAAAAATCATTTATAATTCAAACTTCTATTATTTAAAAATGAATAATACTATAAAAAATTGGTATTTTACTTATTAAAAAAAGTTCTCTATAATATAAAACAATATTTATTGAAAGGGGGCTTTTTTCTATGAATATGCAAAATATTGAAATTGATCCATTTGAAAAGAAATTGACAAAACAGCAAAAAGAAAATATTGGATATATTCAAAAAGCTATGAATCGAAGTTTTGAAAAAGAATTTAAAAAAAGACAATACAAAGCAAAAAAACAAAATATTGCATTAATAGGATTAGGTCCTCATGCAAAAAGAATTTATTTAAATTATTTTAAAAAACATAAAACAAACTTTACTTTATTAGTAGATTTAGAATCAAAGAGAGATTATGCTAGAGAATACTTAAATGAAAATGGATTTAAAGATACTCATATATTTACAATTGATGATTCTTTAAAAGATAATGATTTATTACCAAAAGAAATTGAAAGCAATTTATTATCAGTATGTAAAACATTAGAAATAACTCATATTATAATTGCTACAGAACCAAAAGCTCATAATATGTATATTCATTTCGCACTTGAAAATAATTTTGATGTTTTAACAGATAAACCAATCACAGTTACTAAGAATATGACTAGTTTAAGAAGTATAGAGAAAGTAAGAAAGCAATATTATGATATTTTAGATTTAGCTAATAAATCAGATGTTATGTGTAAGGTTATGTGTCAAAGACAATATCACAGAGGGTACGAATATATAAAAAAATTACTTAATGAAACAGTAAAGAAATATCAGATTCCTATTACTTATATCGACATTTATCATTCAGATGGAAATTGGGAGATGCCTCATGATATGTTAAAGGAAAATCACCCATACAAATATGGTTATGGTAAACTATTTCACTCTGGATATCATTTTATTGATAATTTAAGCGATTTTATTAAGATTAACAATCAATTAAAAGGGAATAAGAAAATAACTAAAGCAGAAGTTTATAGTAGTGCTTTAATACCAAATGATGAATTAAGTATTTTTAACCAAGATGATTTTAAAAGAATTTTTAAAGACCAACAAATACCTGAATATTATAATCAAGAAGAATTACCTAAATTTGATAAATTTGGTGAAAAGAACTTTTATGGTTCTATAAATTTTAGAAATAGAAATAATCAATTAATTACTCATTGTAATATTAATCTATTACATTATGGTTTTTCTCGTAGAGGTTGGATAGAAACAAAAGACTTCTATAAGAGTAATGGTAGAATTAGACATGAGTATATCAACATACAAGTAGGCCCACTTATGAATATCCAAGTTCATAGTTATCAATCAAAAGAAATAAAAGATCGTACAGAAGATATTTCTTTAGAGGAACAAATAGGTGGATTAGAACATTTTGATATTCATATTTATCGTAATTGTGATTTGATTGGCGGAAAACCACATGAAATAATTAAACTAGGGGATTTATATACTGATAAAGAAAAAAAGGATATATTGGGGTATAATGAGCTTTCAAGAGAAGTATATATAACTAATTTCTTAAAAGGAAAATGTGAAAAGGGAGATATTAAGGATCAAGCCTTAGGAATTGAAATATTAACAGGATGTGCTAAGGGAATCCACAATTATTATAAAAATAAAAGAGTTCCAGTTAATATTGAAGTTAGAAACCAATTCACTTATCCAGTTAATTTAAAGGAATATCGCCAATATTCAGACAAAAGATATATAAATAAAGAACGAACTCATATAGAGGCTTATAATGATTTTATTGGAGATTACCAATTTTATATTAGTGCTGAAAAAGTATTAGAAGATGGAACTTATATTGTTTTTATGTCAATAGATGATGATAAAGATGTAGCTGGTGGACTACTTCAGAAGGTATATAAAAGTGAAAAAATGGCATTATTAAGATTTTATTATCTAAAATTTTTGGCAAAATATTTTAGCATTAACAAGATTCTTAATATGGTAGAAAAGCAAGGAAATAAAAGGAAATAAAAATGAGTTGCAACATTTTTGCAAGTTTTTTGCAACATTTTTGCATGAAATTTGCAAGTTTTTTGCCTAGACATTTCCGTATAGGAGAGTATAATGGAGTAAAATGAGTTAATTCTGCAAAGGAGAGACTCATTTTTAAATGTTTCTAATTAGTAGCTCTTGACATTTCCAAAAAATTCCATTAAAATAAACAGCAATTTCAGGTGGGTTGGAAACTAGTAAAAAATCAAAATTAAAGAGACAACTTAGGAGATTAGAAAAGAGACTTATTGGGATTCAGCCTTTAGGTCTCTTTTTGCTTTGAGAGGAGGTAGATTTGATGGATTTGAATTTAACATTGAATATGATATACGAATTACCTACAAAAGTAATCAGTATATCAGAAGATCATAGTGAAGATGATGATTTCGTTTGCATGATATCAGAAAGTATCTGTAATGAATATGATATCGATGATATTAAATCAAAGTTATCTAAAATGTTTTCAAGATTTAATGGACTAAAATTTTACTTTAATGTTCCATTGAGTGAATCTATTAAAATTACTGCTTCTTATGAAATAAGAGAAGGAAATAGTCAAAGAAGTACACTAAGCAAAGAAGAACAAGCTGTAACGAGGAAAATTGATAGTATGATATGGGCGTCTAAATTTTATGATTCTATTATCACATTATCAAAAGGACTTACAAAGGATGAGGCAATATATTTAACACATGCCCTTATGGCAGGTAAATCACATGAAAGTATTGCTGAAAAAATTGGAATAAGTGTTAGATCAATACAGCCAATCAAGAAAAGTTGCTTAGTAAAGAGCTGGATAGCATTAGAAACATTGTATGAGGAAGAGAGATAGTCTTCTTTTTTTTGTGTGAGGGGGTGAAAAAATGAGCGATATTGTAAAAGTAACAGTACCAATTACTCTAAAGGAGCAAATTCGTGATCGAGCTGAAAAGTTAGGAATGACAACTCCAGAGTATTTGAGAACTTTAGCAAGTTTAGATGTTACGACACAGAACTATCAGGAAATGGCAATTTGTGTTAATCTTTTATATAATCAAATTCTCGATTATCAAAAGACACTTGATATTCATTGTATGCCAGTTCAAGAAGTTCCTATCGTAAAGATTGAAGAACTTATTTAAAGGGTGCTGACAAAATACTAATAATGCGATATAATCTAAGTATATTTAAGAAGGAGGAATTTTTGTGATAAACAAAAGCAAAAAGCCTCTTGTAATTATTAGCCTTTTAGTACTAGTAGCCATTATTAGTATATCAGTTATCTTTTATACAAGAGAAACTAAAGATAAAGAACTTTTAAAGGTAGATAAAAATTTATCTACTGAAAAAACAGAATTTAATAATGAGGAACAAGATAATATAAACAAAGTAGATGATAGTAAAAATTCAAATGTTATAGAAGAAAAGAAAGACAACGAACAAGAATCAAAAACAGAAAATATTTCTATTCCAGAAAAGGAAACTGTAACCAATCAAAATCAAACGAAAACAAATGAAAGTAAAAAAGATAATACGCAAAATAATACTTCTAAAAAAGAGGAAATTGTTTCTAAACAAGAGAATCCAACTCTACCAATAGTAGAACAACCCAAAGCATGTACTCCAAAGAAGTTTACAATGAGTTTTGTAAGAGCTGATTTTTCATCATTTTCTCAATGTCAAGAAATGGGAGAAAAGTATAGAAAAGGTGGATACAGATATTTTTGCGATAATTATCAGGATGATTGTGGTGATACATATTATATGTTAAGTTTAACAAAACCTAATAGTAGTGAAGAATTAGATTATCACAACATCCCATTGCCAGAGATACCTAACGAATAGGTATTTTTTTAATGGTTAAAAGAAGGGGGAAAATTGAGAGGAAAATTAAAATATTTATTATTTTTATTAATTGCAGTAGCAGTATGTCCTACTTTTAATGTAAAAGCTCAAACATATACTGCACAATTTAATGACAAATACCAATGGATTCCCAATACCTTTATTAACAAAACTAAAGGTAGTAATACAAAATATCAACAACTTTCCATTATTGCAAGAAAGAGCGATAATCAGTTTGTTTATTGTATTGAACCGGGAACTCCATTAGATTCTAATGAAACTTATGTAGGACAAGATTACGATCAATCCTATGTAGCAAATATGACGCAAGCACAATGGAGAAGAATTCAGTTGCTCGCGTATTATGGATATGGTTATAGTGATAGCGAAGTAAATCATAATGATATAAAATGGTATAGTGTTACTCAATACATGATTTGGAAAACTGTACCACATGGATATGATATTTACTTTACTGATAGTTTAAATGGAAATAGAATTACAAAATATACGAATGAAATAGCAGAGATGGAAGATTTATTAAATAGACATTATGCTACACCAGATTTTGGTGCTTCAAGTTATCAAATGGCTATTGGTAACACCTTAAAATTAACAGATAAAAGTGGAGTTTTATCAAAATACGAAGTATCAAACAATTCTTATGTTAGTTCAAGTAAAAGTGGAAATGATTTATATATAACTGCTAATGCAGTTGGAAATACTACACTTTCTTTAACTAAAAGAGATGTGAAATATTCTCATCCAACAATTGTTTATGTTAAGCCAGGTACTCAAGATATTGTACAAGCTGGTAGTTACGATCCTATAGATGTTAATTTAAATCTTAATATATTAGGTGGTAGAATTTCTATTACAAAAAAGGATTCATGCGGATCAGTTCCAAATGATGCTTCAATAGAAGGGGCAATTTATGGAATATACGATGTTAATGGAAATAAAGTAACAGAAATTACAACTGATGCAAATGGTGAAGCAACATCAGGATATCTTCCAAGTTTAGGAAAATTCTATGTTCAAGAAATTAAAGCAAGTAACAATTATTTATTAGATTCTACAAGATATGAAGTAGTATTAACAGCAGAAAATACTGCTGCAAATGTTCCTATACATATTGATGTAAAAGAAAATAGAAAAGCAAAAATTTCTTTAGTTAAAACTGATTCAAAAACAGGAAATAGAGCTCAGGGGGATGCAACTTTAAAGGGTGCCGTGTACGATATATTCGATGTAAATGGTAATAGAGTTGGTTCTATGACAACAGATGAAAATGGACGAGCTATAAGTGGATATCTTCCAGATATAGGAACTTATACTGTTAAAGAGGTAAAACCATCACAAGGTTATAATTTAGATCCTACAGTTTATACAATTATTGTAGAAGAAGATAATACTTGTAATTATATTCCAGTAGAATCAAAAGAAAGAGTTATAACAAATACTTATGAATTTACTAAATTATATGCAAAAGCAGATACTGGTTTTATGACACCAGAAGTTGGAGCTACATTTGCAATCTATAATTCGAGAGATGAAAAGATTGCAGAGTTTATTACAGATTCTGATGGTAAATTTAAAACAACTTTACCTTATGGAACATATACACTTCGACAATTAACTAGTACAAATAATTTTAATAAAGTGGAGGATTATCATTTTGAAATCAAAGAACAAATTGATGATACTATTTATAAAAATATATCGAATTCAGAAATAACTGCAAAACTAAAAGTTGTTAAGATTGATTCTGAAACAAATGAAGTTATAAAAAGAAGTGGTATTAAATTCAAAATATTTAATATCGATAAAAATGAATATGTATGTCAAAATATAACATATCCAACTTCTCAAAAAATCTGTGTATTTGAAACTGATAAAAATGGCGAATTTATCACTCCTTATGAATTATCAAGTGGAAGATATAGATTAGAAGAAGTAGATCAAGTAATTGATGGATACTTATGGAATACAAATTCTCATCCTTTTGAAATTGGTGAAAATATGGAAGTAATTACTGATTCAGAATATGGAATTATTTTTGAAACCTTATTTTCTAATACAAGAGTAGAAGGTGAATTTAATCTTCATAAAAATGGTGAAAAGGTTATTGTATCAAATGGTAAAATGACATTTGTAAAGACAGATTTAAAAGGTATTGTATTTGGAATCTATGCCCGTGAAGATATCATTCACAATGGCAAAACAATTTATCACAAAGGAGATTTAGTAACAACCATCGAAACTGATTCAAATGGAGATGCAAAATATTCAAAAATGTATCTTGGTAAATATTTTGCAAAGGAATTAAAAACTTTACCAAATTATAAATTAGATATAAAAGAATATGATTTTGAACTAAAATATAAAGATCAATATACACCAGTTGTAAAAGCAATGAAAGAAATAGATAATTTCTTAATTACTATTGATTATGATTTTATGAAAACAGATATGATTGATGATAAACCAATTGAAGGTGCTTTAATTGAATTATATACAGAAAGTGGAGAACTTATTTATAGTGGATATACTGATAAAGAAGGTAAAATCAATTTTACTATTATTGATTCAGAAGGAAATGAGTTAAAAAATAAACTACCAATAGGACGCTATTATGTCTTAGAAAAAGAAGCACCAAATAATTACTTACTTAATGAAGATAAGATTTGGTTTGAAGTAACTGCAACGGATACAATTGTTAAATCTAATATGAAAGATAAAAGAGTAGAGGGAACTATCAAAATTCATAAAGATGGTGAAAAATATACTATTTCAGATTTATGCGAAGATCCTTCAAAATGTTTTGTATATGAAACCGATGAAAATTTAGAAGGAATTAAGTTTGGCTTATATGCTCGTGAAGATATTATTTTAAATAATATTATTAGATTTAAAGCTGGTGATTTAGTTGCTGAAGGTTATACAGATGAAAATGGTAACTTGATTTTTGACAAACTTTATCTTGGCAAATACTTTGTAAAAGAACTTGAAACTAAAGATAAGTATGTTCTTGATATAAAAGAGTATGATTTTGAACTTGAATATGTTGATTCTAAAACTCCAATCATAGAAACTTCTTTTACTTTAAAGAATTATTTAATTAAGAGTAATTTAGAATTTACAAAAACAAGTATTTCAGATGGAAAACCATTACCTGAAACCTTAGTAGAAATTTATAATGAAAATGATGAACTAATTTTTAGTGGTCGTACAAATAAAGAAGGAAAAATTATCTTAAAAGATATTCCAGTTGGAAAATTCTATATTTTAGAAAAGGAAGCTCCAGAGTCTTATGTTGTAAATGATGAACCTATGTGGTTTGAGATAAAAGATAACGGAGAAATCGTAAAAGCCAATATGGAAGATGAAAAAATTAAATCTACAGTTATTATTCATAAAGTAGATCAAGATGGAAATGCTTTAGCAGGAGTAATTATAGGAATTTATGATTTGGATGGAAATCTAATTTATGAAGGTACTACTGATCAAGATGGAAATATCGAATTAGAAATGGAATATGGAAAATACTATTGGCAAGAAATTTCAACTATTGATGGATATGTTATAAGTGATGAAAAAATTTACTTTGATGTTAGTGAAAATGGAGCAATTATCGAAGATACTTTAGTTAATATCGAAGTACCAAACACTTTATCTAATACTTATATCAATTTAATTGGTGGTTTAGTAATTCTTGTGGGAGCAGGATTTATCCTAATTTCTAATAGAAACAATAAAAAGAAACATTAATTTATAAAAGAATAAAGGGGTTTTAATATAGATTAAAAATGAAAGAATAGGAGGAAAAAATGAATAAATTTTGTGTTTTAGGACGTTTAACAAAAGATCCTGAAATTAAGGAATTAGAAAATGGTAATAAAGTAGCTAATATTACTCTTGCCATTGATAGAGACTATAAAGATAAAGATGGAAATAAAATTACTGATTTTCTTAATTATGCTTTATGGAATAAAGATGCTGAAAGACTTGTAAAGTTATCTAGGAGTGGAGCATTGATTCAATTAGAAGGTTATTGTACTACAAAAGATGTTGAAACAAAAGATGGTTCAATTCCAGTTATGCAACCTATTGTTAATTTTTATAAGCATTTACAGAATGTAAAAACAAATGACAATGAAGTTGAACAAGCAGAAGAGATGACAAAATAATGATTGATAGAGATAAAATATATACTTTAAATGAACTTATCAATAATATGTATAATTTAGATTTTAAATATTATGGTAATAATG
Organism: uncultured Bacilli bacterium; assembly: GCA_949025205.1. Lineage (GTDB taxonomy): Bacteria > Bacillota_I > Bacilli_A > RF39 > UBA660 > MGBC108787. The sequence continues at coordinate 63,564 of CARMXJ010000001.1, forward strand.
ATAATGGTAAATTGGAAGTTTATGTAAAAACGGATGTTGATAAAATGTCCGTTTTTTCATCTCTTAATGATGGTATGAGTAAAGAAGAATACCTAAAATTGAATGAAGAAGAAGCTCGTGAATTAAAGTTTATATTTGATAGGGAGGTCGAAGAAGTGGAATTAGATATTGTTGCTATCGTATTAAGAACTAGCGATGTAAATATACCTTCTACAAGATATTCTTTAGATACTCTTGATCGACTAACAAAAGAGCAAGATCAAGAAGATAGAAAAAATAAAGGAAAAGTGAAAGATGGTATTTGCTATCTCATTGTAGATAACAATACTGCATGTACTTTATATGATGGCATTTATACATTTGATAAGAACAACAATGGTCTTATAGAAGATTTAAAAGAGAAGTATGAATTAGAAGATAATGAATTATTAAAAGAAAATTTAAAGTTAATTTTAAATTATGTGGATGAGGTGAAAAATAAGAGTTCAGTTACTCTATAAAAGTGAAAAAAGGGGGATAGATGTTAAAAAAGAAAATAAATAAGTTATGTGATAAAACAAATTTAATTTTTATTTCAATATTTACTTTCCTAACAGGAATGTTTGGAATGGTAAATAATGTTTATGCGGTTGAAAAAATTGAGGGTGGAAATATAACTATTGAAAGTTTAGGAACTATTATCAAAAATCTTGCAACAAAAGTTCAAGTTTTTGGTATTGTGGTTGCTTTTATTGCTTTAGTAGTTTTCACAATTCAATTTATTATTGGTGATGATGAAACAAAACAAAGAAAGAAAAAAACAATTCTTTATACTTTGATGGGTGTAGCACTACTTATATTAGTACCAAGTATTATCAATTTTGTAATCGATACCTTAGGTTAGGTGGAAACTCATGTTAGTAGCGAGTATAGCTTCTGATATTAAATATGGTGTTTTAGATATCTTGCGTGGTATTGGGATGGGTATTGTAAATATTATATTTAATACAATTGATGTATTATATGATGTTGCCCATAAAATCAATAGTTTAAACTTTATTAAAATATTAGAAAATGTTGATAATTCACCATTTACTAAAATATTTAATGCTTTTTTTATATTGGCATTTGCAGTTCTCTTTCTATTTGCAGTATGGAAGATTACTTTTAGGATCTTAGATGCAGATAGTAATGAACAACCAATGTTTGAACTTGTAAAAGAGGTCATTAAATGTGGATTTTTAATATTTTGTGTATATATGATATTTAATACCACAATCAATTTAGGTGCGAATTTATCAAATGCTATTTATAATCAATTTAATAATGGTGCTTCCACAATTGGAGATAATATGAAAACATCTTATTTAACAATAAATGAAGCGTGTTACAAAGTATCAGATGGTGATAAAGTTGATAAGAAGAATGTTGATGAATTAAAGAAAAAATTAAATGGATATTCTGATACTTCATCAGCAAATACAATGTCTGATTTTGAAAAACTAATTAGAACAAACAAAATAACAGCAAGTGATGTCTCAGATTCAGGATCATTTGCCTTTAGATGCAATATTTATAAACCGGGTATTTGGAATGACACAGAAGATTATGCTTTTTCTTACAATTTTTTATTTGGAATTGTGATAGGTGCAATTTTCTTGTTTGCTGTTGGATTTGCAGTTCTTATGCTTGGTCGAAGGCAGTTAGAACTTGCCTTTTTAATGGTAATTTCACCACTTGTCCTCGCAACTAGTATAGGTAGAAAAGAACAAAGATCGGCATTATATCAGCAATTAGCTTCGCTAGTTTTACAAGCTGGAGCAATGATGCTTTTAATTGGTCTGACATCTATAATGTTTAATGCAATACAAAATAGTGGTGATATAAATGGATTACCATATTTTACGAAGGTGGTTACTCAAACGGTTTTATATTTAGGTTGTGCAATGCTTCTGATGACTGGTTGTACATCTCTTAATAGATTTATTGGAGAAAATGTATCGGCAAATTCAGGTCGTGATATGATGATGGCTATGAGAGGTCTAGGTGGAGGTCTTGCAACAGCAACTGGAATTGGAATTGGAGCTGTTGGAGCTGCTGGTGGCATTGCAAAAGGAACGTATAAAGCTGGTAAAGGAATAGGTCAACTTGCAAAAGGTGGAGTTCAAACTGCAAAAGGAATGTATGCGGGTGTTGCGAGTATTCATCCAAAAATGAATTCAGGTATTTCAAAACGAATGAACGATAAAGTTGGCAAAGGTTTAGGTCAGATGATGAAAGGTGCAGATTTACAACAAAGTGGAAATCCAATTGCTAGAGCTTATGGAAGAATGTTAGAGTCTCGTGGAGAAGGAAATGTTAAAGATGCTGCAAATAAATGGGATTTCAGTAATGATAAATATAATGCAGATTATGTTAGAGGTGGAGTATCACTAGCACAACAAGGTATTGACAATATTAAAAATGGTTTTGGAGGGGCATTTAATAGCATTAAAAATATAGGCAATCCAAGAAGTAGTAGATATATGTCAAGGCCAAAAATTAAAGATTATGGAAATGAATCAGATAGAATATAAAGAGGTTAGAATATGTATATAACATTAAAAAGTATAAAGAGAAATCTAGGATTATTTAACCTGGAATTTGAAGATCTCATTTTAGGTGGGACTTTCGTATTGATTTTTACAATATTATTTTTATTAAAGTTTTATACTGTTGCAATTGTTGTAATTGCATTTGGAGCTTTATCGTTAGTTCCAATGGATTATAGTAAATGTAATCGAATGTATAAACTTTTTATTTTATTTGTAAAATATCTATTTAAAAATAGAAATTATTACTATTATAAATAAAAAAAGAAAGGGGGGTAGATGAGAAAAAGTAAAGAAGAACGAAAAAAGGAAAAAGAAGAAAAATTAGTAAAAAAATTAAAAGAAAAATCTAGTCATACTTATTTAGATAGGCAAACAATTAAAAGAAAATTACAAAATTCACAAAATTTTGTTAATGTGAACGAGATAACTGATAATGGATTACTAAAGTTAAAAACTGGTGATGTCGCCATTTTATACAAGGTAAATCCCATTGATTTATCTTTAACAAATGATAATGAACAAAAAGTGTTTTATCATTCTTTATCAAAATTGTATCGTTTGCCATTTACTATTAAGGCATATAAATTTGATGAAAAGATAAATTTAAATATCAATAAAGAAAATTATGAAAAATTAATTGAAGATAATAGTGATAATAAAATAAGACAAGATCTTCTTATCAATAATTATAATTTTATTGGTGCTATTGAAGAACAAAATATGACTTCTGCCAGTTCTTATTATTTTGCAATCATTTGTAAAAATAAAGAATCATTAGATAAGGCAAAAGAAGATTTTGAGAGAACTTGTGATGCTATTATTCCAAGATTAGATATTGAATTAGTAGATAACAAAAAATGGTTAGTTAAGATACTTGCAAACCTATATTATTCAAATGCAAATTTAGATCAAATTATGTATTATGATTTTATGGATTTGTTGGCGCCTTTAAGAATTTCTGAAATGCCTAATTATTTAAAAGTGGATAATCAAGAAATTCAAATAGTTTCTATTAAAAATTATCCATTATTTATTGAAGGTGGTTTTTTAGATAGAATTATCAATTTACCACAAGTTAAGGCATCAGTTACAATCAAAGATAGTATTGAACAATCAAAATTGTTAAATGTCTTAAATAGTAGTTTTAAAGCAGTTCTAGCTGATTATAATTCATCAAAAAATATTAGTGATGTGAATGAGATGCAAAATCTTATGAATAACTATAAAATGCTTATTGAACAGATATCAGCGAATGATGAAAAAATCAAAGAAGTATCTGTTGTTCTTGCTATTAGTGGAACAAAAAAACAGAGAGAAGAGATATTAAAGGAAATCAAAACAAATGCAGAACTTTATCAAGTAAAAGTTGATATTCCTACCATAAGACAAATGAGTGCCTGGCAAGCATTTGAACTTACTGATAAGGGATTATCCGATTATGCAATGTATTTACCTACACAGACTTTAGCGTCTGCTTTTTTCTTTACTGAAAACTATCATAACGATAGTACAGGTTGGTTATTGGGAGAAGATTGTAATTATGGATTACCAACATTCTTCGATCAATTCACTTTAACTAAGTCAAGAACAGGACATAACATGTCTGTAATTGGAACAACAGGTAGCGGTAAATCTTATCTTTTAAAACTCTTAATTACGAATGAGTTTGCTCGTGGAACTAAGTTATTTTTGTTCGATATTGAAAATGAACTAGAAAAACTTACGAATAGATGTGGTGGAGAATATATTGATCTTTCAAGTAAGAGTTTAATAAATCCTTTACAAATTCGATATGTATCTACAGATGATGATGAAGAAACATCAATACTAGGAAAACATTTAGGCTTCCTAGAAAATTTCTTTTCTACAGCATTTGAAGATATATCAGAAAAAGAATTAGTAGTTTTACTTGATATAGTAGAAAAATTCTATAATACTAGAGGAATCACTAAAAAGACTTCTTTAGAAGAATTTGAGAATATGACTGCTAAAGATTATCCAATATTTTCAGATTTATATGCTTATCTTTTAGAAGAGCAAAAGAATACTAAGACTAAAGAATTAGAAAGAATCTTAGTCAATATTGAAGTTCTTTTAAAAAGAATGGTTACAGGTCAAGATGGAAATCTTTATAATGGTATAACTACTATTGATTTAAGTAATAATTTAGTAGTATTCAATTTACAAGAATTATTATTTAATTCTAGTAGAAGGCTAATCAATACTCAAATGATTAATCTTTTAACATATCTAAGTAATGAAATTGTTGATAATAAAAAGAAGAATGATAAGAAAAATAAGAAACAAAATATGCTTATCGTAGTGGATGAATTTCATTATTTTATTGATGAAGATAATCCAACATTACTTAAATATTTCGGACAAATGGCTAGAAGGTTAAGAAAGTATAATGCAGGTATTGTTGTTGCAACACAACAACCAGCAGATTTAACTACTAGTGCAGGAGTATTAAGACATGCTTCATCATTATTTGGAAATTGTCAGTATCAAATAACTGGTATGCTGAAAGATAATGATCTAAAGGCAATTGAAAAAATATATGCAAATACACCACTTACAGAGACTCAAAAGTCATTCTTAGGTAGATGTAGTCAAGGTCAGTTTTTAATCAATATAACCAATAAAAATAGGCTTAGATTGAATGTTTTTGCAACACCATTACAAATGTATTATATGGGCGAAACTGATGATAATCCTTATATTGAAAGTCATGAGTAATGGAAGAAATTAAAAAGATATTTAACAAGAAAATCTTAATTGCCTTATTTCCTATGCTTGCAGGTGTTGTTGTCTTTTTTATTATTATAGTTGCAGTTATAAGTTTTGTAACTGGAGAATCATTAGTAGAAGAACGAGTAAATAGTATGAGAGAAAAATCATCTGTTATCAATAGTCAGTTATATGCAGAAAGATATAGAGGTTTATTAAATAAATATCTTACTACAAAAGGATATGTATCTTTAGAGAGAATGGTGTTTTATTTACAAAGGACCAATAATGTTTTGGATACTTCTACTTTAAGTTTGGAATTATGGGATAAAGCGTATTTAGCAAACATCAATGAAGAAGAAAAACAAATGATTCCAATTAAAACAATGTGTAAGAGTTTAAATGATAATAAATCACTTCCAACTTTTACTATAGAAAGTGGAACAAATAGTGCAGGAGTTACAATAGATGTAATAGACTTATGTCATAAAGATGGAGAAGATATAACTTCAAGTAATAATTATGAAGAATATTATTATCCATTACCATTTTCCTTTCCTTTAAAACGTGATTTTACAATTACATCTATTGTTTTTGAACATAGAAATGTTGATCTTGGATTATCTGCAGAAGCACAAGAGAATGTGAATTTTCATTCTGGATGGGACATTGCTGTACCTACAGGAACAAATTTTTATAGTGTGTGTGATGGAACAGTATCCAATATTACGAATACACAAGCTAATGATCTACCATTTAATCAATCTAATAATTCTACAGGTAATTACATGATTGTAAAATGTACGAATGGTTTATCAGCTTTATATTGGCATCTTCAATACCAAAGTCAACCTTATGGATTAAGAGTTGGATCTTTAGTAAAAAAAGGTGATTTACTTGGTAGAACATCTACCACAGGACAAAGCACAGGACCACATCTACATCTAGGATTAAGAACAGATGATAATACATTATTAGATATAATGGCTTATATAGATTTTACGAAGTATGAGGGAACTAATTAATTTTAGTTCTCTTTATTTTTTTAGAAGGGGGTAATAATTATAATAAAATGGATAGAAAATGTTGGAAAAGAAATAAAAAATGAAAGACTTTCTTGGGGAATGTCGATAGGGAAACTAGGACGATTGGCACATGTTGATAGAGAAACCATCAAGGAAATAGAAACAGGTAAAATAAAACCTGATTTTTTCGATATGCTAAATATTTGCGAAGTCTTAGATTCTTCTATTTATTTTTATATAAAAGAAGATAAGAAGAGGGTAAAATGGCAAAAGAAGTAAAAGAAGAAATAGTTTATCAAGTCTCTTTTGATCCATATAAAATTGGAGTTGAAAAAGGAGATAGTAAAAAAATATTTGTTGATGGTAAACAAATTGCCTTATCGGTTGGTAGTCAAATAAATATGAAGTATGGTTTTAAAAGTACATTGTTAATAGACGTGCATTATGATAGTGATAATAAAGCAACATTGACAGAACAAATTCCACAACTTGAAGGATTCGGAACTATAGTTGCTTTAAATCCAAAATTTAAGGATAAAAAAACGATTGAGAAGTTAAAAGAATTAGATATTATTTCACAAACTTTGGAAACAGTAGATTTTAATAATAAAAAGTATGAATTAGTTAAAGTTAATTTAGATGAACTGATGTTATATAGGCCTTTTGGAGATTCAATTCTAAAAGATTATAAAAGTATTGAAAAACATAGAGAAAATTCTAAGGGAAATGAAATATGATAGAGAAGAAATGTTATTTTTATAATGTAGGGAAGACTTTTGATAAAAATGATTTTAAAGAATTAAAAGATGATTGGAATTGCAATCCTCATTGTTGTAAATCAGATTTATGTAATGGTTTATATTGTGAAGATTATGGAATTAACTTTAATAAAGAAGAGACTATCAAAAATATAAAAAAATATGTTGAAATTGGGGTTAATAATACTTATGGATATATGAAAGAAGTAACTATTTCTTTACCAAAAGATTTATGGAAAGAGATTTATACTAGCTTAGTAGAAGATTATCGTTTTAAGAATATTAGAAATGCTAAAAACAATGGAATTATACCTTATGAATTTCATGAAATTATAGAAGATTATTCTTCATATTGGGAAGAGCCGGATATATCCTTTTGGAAAGATAATGGCGATATAAAACAAAATGTTATACATGTTTTAAAAGAATCAGAACTTGATTCAGAAACAATAAATTGGGTAAATGATAATTTATATCATACCTCAAAAGAAATTGAGATTGGAGGAATGTAAATGTTAGTATTAGGATCAATAATATTATGTTCTCTTGTATTATTTATCTATTCTGCTTGTGTAGTATCTGGTAGATGTGCAAAGGAAGAAGAAAAGAGATTAAAATAGTATGAATTATAAAGATTTAATAGGTATCAAAAATCCAGACTTTAGAACTTTAGCTTATATTTCCAATTTTTGTAAATTACCAGAGTTTATGTATATGCGTCCAGATTATTTGATATTAAAAATCCATCATGTAATGGAAGATAAAATAATTGCATCTGTAGGTAAGGAAGGAACAAAAGAAGTTTACGATATTAAAACGATTGATGGTAAAGATTATATCATTCCTGATAACGATCAATATAATCAAGTATGTCTTGATGATATGGTATTTATAGGTGTTGTAGGAGAAATTAAAGATAATAAGATTTATCAAGAATATTTTAGACAAGGTGATATTTACAAAAATGATATTGTCTTTGAGAAAACTAAACATTTGTCAAAGGAAGAAATAGATAAATTACCACTCATAAATAAAATTTGTTATATTCCAGAAGGAGCTTTTGAAGATAAAGAATATATTGATTTAAATTCAAAAGATTTAAAAGATAGGGAAGATTATTTTACTGTATTTAGTATTAAGGAAGTCATCAAAGATCATTATGGGAACGATATTTATGAGAAGATTCCAGAAAGTGATTTAGATAGTATGGTCGAAGATGTATTTGATACACTTGATTGGCAATATCCATCTTCTTTACTAGATGCTGACAATTATTTAGATGGCTATATGAAAGAATTGGGACTTGTAGAAAGTGAGTATGAATATGAGTGATAACAGTTATTATGAATTTGAAGATATCTTTAATGAACTAAAAGATAAAAAGTTAAGTGAATTATCTACTAGAGATATTGGAAAATATTTATTAGTAGCGGAGGAATTAGATTGGGTAGATGAAAATATAGGAGATGATAAAATTTTTTATGATTATGATAAAAACTTATTAGAAAATTTATCCTATAATTTTGCTGATGCCATTTTTCGTTTAATTCATGAAGAGCTATTGTATGATAATACATTACATACTGAACCAAATGATATAGAAGAGAAGGAGAATTATGAACTTGGATAAAGTATATGTTGTTACAGATAACTGTATCTGGGATGATGAAGATTATTCTCAAATTGTTGGTATAGCAACAACCAAAGAAATTGCCAATGAATGTTTTAAAAAGTATGTTGAAAGAGTAAAAGAAGAAATAGATATTGATAATTTGGATATATCTGAAAATGGTATAGATGATGGCTATATTGTTGAAGAAGATGAAGATTATTTCAGCGTTTATAAAAATGGTGAATACAATAGTTATCATATATATATTTCTCTATATGAAAAAGAATTAATAAGAGAAAGTGAGATGGCGTTAGAGTGAAAGATATTATATTAGCAACTATGTTAAATTTTATTGGTAATAATTATGGCAGTCAAGAGATGGAAGATCCATGTTATGATATGGAAAAAATGGCAGAAGAAATATCAAATGCAATAGAAAAAATGGATAACTTAAAAGAAGAGGAAGTGGTGGAAACTTATGGACTTTAATAAGGTTATAGAAGATATGAAGAATCTACAAGCAAAAGTAGATTTATATGAAAATAAAGAAAAGGTTATTACTGATGCTATAAACAGTATTCAGAAAGATATTTTAAAATTAGAAAAGAAAATTGAAAAAGAATCTGATGAGATAAGCAAAGAAATTCTAAAATTAAAAGTTTTAATTATGAAAGAAGTTGCAGGAAGATTTCAAGTATAATTGAAAATTTTACTTGCTAATAAAGGAGGTATTTTTGGAACAAGAATTTTTTGACTTTTTACAAAGTAGTAGTAATTTGCAAACCTTTAATTATGGCAATAATTCAAAAATAATGGTAAGCAAAGTTAGCTATAATGATAAAGTAGATATTTTATATAGTTTAAGAAGTTATAGTGGTGAATTATTTAATTTAGATTCTCCATTCAAATATTCAGGAATCTATGATAAAGAGAATAATAAATTATTTGATTTAGAATATAACATTAGATGTGATATTCTAAATTGGGATTATGGAGATGAAAGACTAATTGATAGTTCTCAACTATATGAGATGATTTCTGATGATGTTAATGATAAAATTAGAGAGTTAGTTAATGATAGTAAAGATGAAATATTTGATCTAAAAGATGCTGAATTAGGAGATGAGCTAACTGATAACGATGTTATTCATGATTTTATGGATGGTTATACATCTTCAACATTTGAAGATAACTATGTAGAATATTCAGCTAGTAAACCAAAAGATATTTTAGATTATTTAACGAATAAAAAAGACTTTATTGAAGAAGACGCAAGAGATTTTATATTAAATCATCAATCAGAAATATTAAAAGGTCTTACTATTTCAAGAGAAAAAAGGAAGGCTTTAAAAAGAATTGAAGATGATGAAAATCATCTTTATCATAAAATAAAAGCTATCAGAAATTCTGTTAAAGATAAAAATTATGTAACAATAAATTTAACTATTAACAAAGATGGAATTGAACAAACATTTAAATATAATGCTGCATCGCTTGTATCTAGTTATAATTCAAAATTATCTTGTTATAATATTGAAAAGGTTTCTGATCGAGATAAATTTGAAGAAAATTTTGGTAGATGGAGTGATTTTGAATATAGAGATATTACTAAAATTACTTATGGTAAAAACACAATCTATGAGGATGAAAACTTTAAAAATATGGATTTAGAGGAAGAAAATGTACCTACAAGATAGAACTAACATAGACAATTTTAAACCATTGCTTGCAGATTATCTTGTAAATAAAAAAGGAATAAATAACTTAAATGGTTTATTTACTTGTTTGAATCCAGAACATGAAGACCGACATCCAAGTATGGGTTATTATCAAAAGGCAAATAAATGTAATTGTTTTTCTTGTGGTGCTAAATATGATTTATTTGATTTAATAGGAATTGATTATAATGTGGATTCCTTTAAAGATAAGCTGGAAATAGCAAGCAATTTATATCCTAATGTAGAGATAGATGTACCTAAAGTTTATAATGTTTATTCATCGGATGATGATTATAAAGTAATTGATTTTACTAATTATTATGATAGATGCTCTAAACAGGTTAATAAAACAAATTACTTATCTACTAGAAATATTGATTCAAGTTTAATCGAAAAATATAAAATAGGTTATGATGATAAAAGAGATATGATGGTATTTCCTATCAATAAAAATTGTTATTTTGGAAGAGGAGTTAATTCTAACATAAAACTAAAATCTAAAGGTACAAGTTATCTATGGAATGAAGATTTATTGAAAGATTATAACAATAATTTGATATATGTAACGGAAAGTATTATTGATTCTTTATCATTAGAAACAATAAATAAAGATGTCAAAACAGTAGCACTTAATGGGCTACCAAATTATAAAAGACTTCTAAAAGTTATAGAAGAAAACAATTATAAAGGAAATTTAGTTTTAGCATTTGATAATGATAGAACTGGGATTTCTTATCAAGAAATAGTAAAGAATGAATTAGAAAAATTAGATATTCATTCTTTTTCTATTACATTAATTTCAACCATTGATGGTGTGAAAGATTTAAATGAAGCTCTAATGGTTGATCGAGAAAGATTAGAAGAAAATTTTAAATACTTTGATGAAAATTTTAAAATAATAATTGAAAAAAAAGCAGAGGGGGAATTAAGTTTATGAAAAAAGTATTAAAAAATAATGAAGAAAATTTTATTGAATATATCGATTTACAAGTAGAAATTGATACAGAAAAGAAAGTATTATATATTACCAATAAATCTTATGGTAACGAAGGAGTTGCTAAAAGATACAAAAATAAAAAAGACATTATGAGAATATTTGGTAATTATTTATTCAAAAAAGTTTATATTTATCCACCAAAAGATGAAAGATAATTTTAGATGGATAATAATCTTATAAAGAAAAAAATAAGTGAAAAAAATAAAGCAAAAAAGAAATATTTAGAAAAATTAGAATTGTTAAAACAATCTTATGGAGTAGAATTTAAGATAGATAGTTTTAAAAATGATGATATAAATAAAATCAGATTTTATAATATGAATTATCAAAAATCAATTAAAAATGTATCTATGGTTTATGATAATAAATATGGAAAATTTAACTATCTTTCTTATGATTATAGTGTTGAAAGAGATTCAAAAACTTTAAGTAACCATAAAATAATTGAAGATTTAAATAGAGAAAAGAAGTTGAAATTATTGGTGGATGAAATATTAAAATTTAATATCGAATATAAGCAAGAGCTTATGGAAATAGATAATAAATATAGCAATTCTAATCTAATATTTGAAGAAAAAGGAAAAGAATTAGAATTTGACAGAAAAGAGAAAAAAGAGTAGCTGTATTTACAATTGTATATACAAGTTTTTCCTTTAAATATAAGGATTTTCAATCAAAAAATAAGTGTCTGTATATACAAAAAGTCAGTTTTGTATATACATTTCGCAAGTGCGAAATGTGTTCTGGTGCACGAAAAATCGAAAAAAAGCCTTTATTTATAAGGCTTTTGAGATTTCGTGGTGTTTTCTCATATCCTGTTGAAAAATATTCTTCCTATTTTTGATTGAAAAGGGGTGATTTTTGAGATTATGGAATGTTATCGATTTACAAAAAGTGATTTAGTTTTACTAAGTAAGTTTATGAAAGAAAATGGAATAGATAATAAAACAGAAGCTCTAAGAGAATGTATTAAAAGAGGTGTAGCAAGACAAGATATTGATAGTTTGATTTTTGATTTAAATAATAAAATGAATCGATTAATTCATAATCAATATTTAACGAAAAAATTATTGGAGCAATTATTTGTTAATATGAAATTTGCAAAAAATTCTGATGTTGAGTTAAGTGAAAGTTTAGAAGAATTTAATAACAAGTTTAACAAATATGGAAATAAATTTTTAGGATAATTTATGAGTACAAGAATTAAAAACTTTAAAAGAAGGAGTATAAGTATTCCAGAAGATCTTGATAAAATTATCGAATACAAATTTAAATGTTCTGATTATACTTTTATCAATGAAATGTTAATAGAACTTTTGGAACTTGGATTGATGAAATTAAGTGATGATGAAGAAATAAAATTTCAAAATGAAAAAATTATCTCTAAATTAGATGAACTAATTTCATTACAAAAATAATTATGGATTCTAAAGTTGTTTTTATTACTCATCCTTATTATGGAATAAATAATCCTGATAACAATTTGCGAATCTATAAAAAGAATCGTAAAACTGATAAATGGTATTTTATTCAATGCAAGGATAAAAAAGAATATAGTAGAGAACTAAAAAAATATGTTTTAGGTTTTTATGATTATAGTCGTGATGAGAAAAAATCTCATTCTTCTATGATAGGCTATTTTATGGGTGAGAAAAAATCAGATGATATTATGATTCAAAATAAAATGCGTAGAGAAGAAATGGCAATGTTAAAAGATGGAACATTTATAAAAGATGATATGGTCGAAGATATGAAAAATAATTGGAGTAATTATTTAGAAAATTCTAATACACAGCTTGCTGTATTATCTTTATATCAAGATTATGTTGATGAGAATATAAATGTTAAAGATTTGCAAAAAGAGATTGCTACTTCAATACTACCTAAACTATTTAAATATTGTGGCTATGAAAATCCTAAAGAAAATTTAGAATGGATTGTATCTTTGCATACTGATCGAGAAAATAATTATCACTTCCATATTGCATGGGTAGAAAAAAATAAAAGTTATCGTTATTACAACAATAAACTTGGATTCAAAAGAAAATTAAAATTATCAGATAGTGAAAATAATTTTATGAAGAGGCAAGTATCACTTGCTATTGAAAGAAATAAATTATATCGACCTGCACTTATTAAAATAAATGAAGAGTTAGAACATTTACAAAAGTATTTTAATCCTAAGGATCAGAACTTTACTTTAAAGAATATATCCGATTTGGATTTAGAAGAGGAAATTGTTAGATTAGGTTTTCTTTTATCGGAAGTTAGAGATACCAATAAGAAATATATCAAGTATAATTCGCTTCCTAGAAATGAAATTGGAAAAGAAATAAGAGAACTTACAAGAGATGTAAAAAGAAAGTTATTTTCATCTATGAGTGATCTTGATTTATCTAAAAAAGAAGTTAATAAAAGTATTGAAGAATTAAATAATATTTTTTTAGATATAGATAAAAGAAATAACATTTCTAATATTGGTTTTGAAAGTGCTTTTGATAATCAAATGATTAAAGATAAATTAGAAAAGGCAGATAATTATATTTTAAATTCTATAGTTAATCATGCTTTATATAATTATGATTACAATAAAGGAAAAACCAATAAGAAAACCGATAAAATAACTTTGAATGATGTAATAAGTGAAACAGCTATTATCATTTATAAGAAAAATGGAAAATATTATCCTAAGAATAGAAAAAAATATCGACTAAAACTTTTAGAGGATTATTTTATTTATGGAACATATAGAAATCATGATGCGTTATCTAATGCTTTAAGAAGATTATCAAAAAATTCTAATCAAGCAGCAGAACAATTTTATGAGATGTTATCAGAAAATGAATATGAGAATAATCGCTAAACTGTACTGACTAATCATCAAAAAAGTGTTATAATTAATGTAGCAAAGTTATGCAGAAATAGTAATTTGTAGAGGAGATATTTATGGAAGATAAACAAGTATTATTTAATAATATAGATA
>CARMXJ010000002.1 GCA_949025205.1 uncultured Bacilli bacterium
TGTGTGGTATTTATAACTTAAATAATTCTTAAAAGCTTTCCGGACAGGTCTAATAAACCAAGAGGGGTAATTAGTGCTTCTTCAGATGATAAAAATAGAGTTACGGTTGTTTCTTTAATAGATACAGAGGAACGTATTTATCCGGTTGGCAGGCTTGATTATGATACAACGGGTCTTCTTTTGTTAACAAATGATGGCGAACTTGCCAATCGTCTAATGCATCCAAGAAATGAAGTGGAAAAAATATATATTGCTAAAATTGAAGGTGTTCTTTCACCAAGTGAATTTTATGAATTAAAAAAAGGAATTACGGTAGAAGGAAGAAAAGTAATTCCTACTCATTTGAAGATACGTAAGACAACAGAAGATAGTCAAATTGTAGAAATAGGAATAGTAGAAGGTAGAAATCACATTGTTAAAAAAATTTTTGAAGAATTAAAACATCCGGTTAGTAAATTAAAAAGAGAGCGTTATGCATTTTTAACTCTTGGTAACTTGAAATCAGGAGAGTATCGCGAACTTTCTTTAAAAGAAGTAAAAAAATTATATAGTTTAAAATAAAAAGGACACCGTTTTTGGTGTTCTCGTTTTCGCTTTAAGCGGCTTCTTCCCCGTGGTGATGACATTCACATCCATCACATTCACATGCATCACAATTGCATTCATCGCAATCACAATTTTCTTCTTCAGTACTTTTCGTTGTTTTTTCATTTAGTTCTTCTTCTGTTTCTATTATTTCAATAGCACAAGTTGGACAAGATTCTATTGCATTTATTAGATTTTTGTTTTCGATATTCTCATTTGTAATAACACTTGACTTTCCTTCTTCATCAAATTCAAAATGTTCTGGGTCAATAGCAACACAAGCGCCACAACCAATGCAGTTTTCTTTTTTTACGTTAATTTGTTTCATTTTTTCATCTCCTATATAGATTATACGTATAAGAGTTTTAAAAATCAATTAAGATATTTGAAAAATGTAAAATCTATGATATCATGATAATGATAAGGTAGGTGATAATATGAGTTCTAGAATGGATAAGTATAAAGACAATCCAGAATTTCTTGGTTCAAGAGCTAGAAAAAATGAAGAGCTTTATCAAGAAATTATTTATGATGACTTGGATGATATCAATCTAGCTAGTAATGCTCATGTTATCGGTGAAAATGACAAAAATATTGATATAGAAAAAATAAAAGAATTACTAGAAAAAACATATCCTTCTGAGCAAAAAAAAGCCCGTACCCCTAGACCTTTAAGTAGAGATTTGGAGCCTTTAGAAGTGGAAGAAGAGAATTATAATGAGGAAGAAGAAACAAAGGAATATGATATTAATGCTATTATCGAAAAAGCAAAACTAGATAAAGATATTGATTATGAAAGAGAGCGTTTAAAGAAAATTAGAGATACCCAATATGATATTTTAAAGGGACTAGATTTAGGAGATGCAAAGGAAGAAGAACGTCCAAGTGTTGTTACGAGTCATAAAGACGATTTAATGAGTTTAATTAATACAATTACAGAAAAAGAATTGACAAGGGAAATGAATCCTTTGGATATTTTAACCGATTTAAAGGGGAGTGAAAATACAGTTGTTTTGGATGGTGTAAAAGAAGGGTTAGAAAAAGCAGATGCAAAAACTGACATACAAAATTCTGTAAAAAATACAGTTAAAGATGCGGTTAAAGATACAGTAAAAGAAGAAGTAAAAAGAGAGATTGATAAAACATTTTATACAAATTCTATGTCTTTTACCAAAAGCGATTTTGATGATTTTAATGATCTAAAAGAAGATATGGAATCGAATAAAATGCTAGTGCGTATTCTGCTTGTGATTGTTGCTATTGCTTTCATTGTAGGAATTGTTTTTTTAGCAAATCATATTTTTGATTTAAATTGGTTTTAAAGCTAGAAAACTTCTTTTTTTTCTTTAAATTTATATATTTATAATATGAGAACAAAAAAGAATAAAATACATTTAACAAACTATCAATTTTTTGGAATATGTTTATTTATTATTCTTTTTTTTAGTGGTTTCTTATTTGTAAAATTTAATAAAAAAGTGTCTCCTAATCTTTTAAGAGTAGCAGAAGCGAGCATTAATAAGCTAAACGAAACGATTTTAACGAATTACCGAGTAAAGGATATATATCCACAAGTGAATTTGGAAGAAGCTATTCGTATTACCAAAAATAACAAAGGAGAAATTATTAGTGTTGATTTTGCACTCGATAAAGTATATGAAGCGCTTTCAATTATTACTCAGTATCTCGAACAAAATTTAGAAGATGTAAATGTTCGCAAAAATATACTTGAGTATTATAACCAAGATTTGAGTTCTGGTTTAGAAAGTATTATTTTATCCATACCTATAGGCATTTCTAGTGATATGATTTATCTTGCTAATTTAGGCCCTAAAATTCCAGTAAAAGTAAGTTATATGGGATATGTTGCTAGTTCAGTACGTATCAAAATAGAAGATTATGGAATTAATAATGCGCTTGTGTCTATTTTTATTGATGTTTCCATAACAAACGAATTTATTCTACCTGTTAAGAGCGAGAAAATTAACCATGAATATAGTATTTTAATCGCTTCTAAAATTATTCAAGGAATAGTACCTTCTTATTATGGTGGAGCAATTGAAACAAAAAGTAACATATTAAATGTTCCTATAAATTAAATTTTGTGTTATACTTTAGTTACAGTAGGTGAGGAATATGGAAGGTACAATATTTATAAATGAAGCATTGCATACAGCAATAACGAATTATTTGAAGTTTAAAAATTATCCAAGTCGAGCTGAGTTTCATTCTTTTTTTGTTATCGTGGTACGAGCATTAAATGCAATATACGGAGAGTTAGATATTGAAAATCCTTATCGAACCAATAATGAGAGAGGGTTTGATACAAATCTAAAAAAATTTGGCTTTTCTGATGCAAAATTACAAGATTTTAAGAACCAAATGCAATTGTATTTTCAAAATGGAAACGATATTTCCATTTGTAAAGATGCATTTTTAAATATTCAAAAGCTTTTAATTGAAATGTTCGCCTTACGTAAAAGTCAAGTCGCCGTAACAGAAGAAGAAATTGCACAATTTAAAAGTTTGCTTTATACAAGATATGATACAATACCTGCTAAAGCCTCTCTTTATAATAAATTGACTCCTAATTCTGATGAAGTTCTGCATTATTTTAATAGTAAGTTATTTGAAGTACAACATAAATTTGTATTTACAGAATATAAAGATATTGCTCTTAGTTCAGAAGCTTATCAACTGGCTGGTTTTAATGCAGTGGAAGTTATGAATATGAAAGATGAAGAAATTGAAAATATTAACAATAAAGTTTATCATTTTTTTCGAATTAAAGATACAGATTTAAATAAAAGAAATCGTTTGCAAGATGCTATCAATTATTATAAAAAGTATGGAAATACGATTACGACTGGAAATGGATATGTAGATTTACTTCTTTTATTAAGCTTTATTGCAACAGGGCTTATGCTTGTTGTACTTATTGCTATTCAATTTATGAGGTTTTAAAATGGAAGTTGTTATAAACGATATTAAATATAATGTCGATAGAAATGTAAAGGATGCTTTAAATACTACAGAACTTGAAGAAAAGTTGACAGACTATTTTGAAGGATTTGATTATATTTTGGGAGACTATGCTTATGGGAAATTGCGCTTAAAAGGGTTTAATGATAAAGAAAATAAAAATTTTAAACCTATAAATGATATAAAAACACTAGATGATTACATTTCAAATTACTGTGCGTTTGAATGTCGTTATTTTGTTATTTCTAAAGTCAAAGGCTTGAAATAACTTTTTTTATTTGTTATAATATTTATTAGAATAGCGAGGAATGTTTTATGGCAAAAATAATTGATATTAATCGTCCTAGTGGTCAAGTAAAAGGAGAATTGATTACCGCTTATCAAAGAACAGGAACAGATGGCTCTTCCATTGTAGTCCTTAATACTGGTAGAAAAGAAGGAGAAAATACAGTTGTGGGTGTAAGTCGCAAGAAAATGGGAGAAGATACTTTTCAAAATATTGTAGATATGGAAGAGTGGAAAAACGCAAAAAAAGATTTAGTGACTCTTTTAAAAGGGAAAGAAGTAGAAGAAGGTCTTTCTTATTTAAATATTGAAGTCCCCATTCAAATGACAGAAGATGGGCAACATGAGATAGCTTTGAGAAAAGATAATTATGATGCTTTAGCTACAAATTACGAAAAAGCATTTAATTCATTGAGAGAAGTGCAAAACGTTTCTGTTGTTCCAGAAAGTGAACAAATAAAAGTTAGCCCGGAAGTTTCTTCTATAATGGATGCTCCAAGTGTTGCACCAGTGTCTATTCAACCAGAGGCAAATCCATTTGAAAATGTTATTCAACCGATGCCAAAAGTTTCTCCTTTAAATGAACAAGTTGCTTTTCAAGATATTGTTCCACCAAGCGATTTAAATGTTCAAATGACTAGTGAAACTCCTAGTATGGAACCAGTACAAATGGTATCTCCTATGCCAGAGGTAAATCCAATAGTACAAGACATTGTCCAAGTGCCTAATATGGAAAATAATGAAGAGTTAGCAGCTAATATAACTAGTGCGCAAGACACAAGCAATACCAATTCTGCCGTTGTCAATTCTTATTTAGAAAAATCCAATCATTTAATGAATCGTTTAGATGGGAAAAAAGAAGAGATTGATAACACTATTGTTTTATTCAACGAACAAATTAAAGAGATTAATAACACTATTGTTTTATTAAGCAAACAAATTAAAGAAACTCATGAAATTTATGATGATTTTTGTCCAGTTGTAAAAGAGGGCTGTGAATATCATAATTTAGCAGGTGAAACTTTGAATAAAGTACAAGAATTTCAAGCTATGACTTCAATGCCAGGCTTTATACCTCAAGATAATAATATTGTAAATCTTCCCAGTAGCAAAGAAGAATCTATTTCACAAGGAAGAGCAGCTTAAGCATAATGCTTAGGCTTTTTTAATACAATTTAGTAGTGATAATATGATAGAGCTACTAAATTTTTTTTATAATATGAATGATATAAAAGTAATGGAGGAAAAAAAGTGCCAAACCTTTTTTCTTTTTCAGGAACGAAAATATTTACTAACAGAATATGGCAGAAGTGATAGCGAATTTGAAGAACTACTTTCCTTAAATCAAGAACTTATTCAAAAAAATCTTCCTACTTCAAGGTTTGTTTTAAATAATCAAAATTCTTTTCTTTCTTTATATAAAGATAAAAAATATGTTTTGTTAGAGCTTGTAAACCCTATAGATAAAGAATACAATGTTCTTGATATGGTAAGTTTTGCAGATAGGATAGTCGTAAGTAGTAAAAAAAGTATATTAATTCGTAACCGATGGGCAGAACTTTGGAGTTCTAAAGTTGATTATTTTGAATACCAAATAAGGCAGCTTGGAAAAGACAAACCCATTATTTTAAATAGTTTTAGTTATTATATAGGCCTTGCAGAGAATGCTATTTGCTATGTTAATAATACGACAAAGAACTATCAACCTAATATCAATGAACGAATTACTTTACAGAGGAAGAGAGTCGCATTTCCAAATATGCAAATGGATTATTTTAATCCTTTAAATTATGTCATTGATATAGAAGTTAGGGATGTTGCTTCCTATTTTAAATCTTTGTTTTTCAATTCTTATGAAGATTTGTTTATTGAAGTAAATGCTTATTTGAAAAGAAAACGTTTAGGAATTTATGGTTATCAACTTTTGTATGCAAGACTTCTTTATCCTAGTTTTTATTTTGATATATATGAAAAAGTGATGGAAGGGGAGGAAGAAGAAAGTGCTTTGCTTCCTATTATTAACAAAGTAAATGATTATGAATACTTTTTAAAGGATATGTACTATCTTTTGTCTAAATATGCTCCAATTGAGAAAGTAGATTGGATTGTCAATAAAAAAGAATTATAATTCTACGTTTATAATTCCTTCAATTTCTTCTACTTCTTCTTGCAACATGGCTAGTATATAATTTTTAAGTGTAAAGTCTTGTCCAGCACATTCTAGACAATGTCCTTTTAACTTTACGTAAACATATTTGTCTTCGTATTTTACAAATTCAATGTCTCCACCGTCCATATTGAGATAGGGTCTCATTTCTTCAATTAATTCTTTTATTTTTTCTTCCATAAGAATCACCATGTTCATTATAGCAAATCTTTAAAATAAAAGGAAAGAAATGTGTTATAATGAAAATGGTTAGGTAGTGATGTCATGTCTAGTTTTCAAATTGGGGATATTATTGAAGGCTCTGTTACGGGCATTTCTAGTTATGGAATTTTTATTCGTGTCAATGAAATTTATACTGGACTTATACACATTTCAGAGATTTCTAATTATTTTGTTAAAAGTATTTTAGATTATGTATCGATTGGAGAAGAAATATTATGTGAAGTTATGGATGTGGATGAAGAGGAAAAACACCTAAAATTATCGATAAAAAATATTAATTATAAATTGGTTCCTAGATATGGCAAGATAAAAGATACTAAAACAGGGTTTAAACCTTTACAAATGAAATTGCCAGTTTGGATTCGAGAAAAGTTAGAAGAAATAGAAGAAACATCTGATTAAGATGTTTTTGTAAACTATTTTTTATTTTTATTTTTAAGTGGTTTTTATTTGTGTATAATATTTATAGAGGAGTGCATTTTTATGAAGAAAAGGAAATTGAAGAAAATTGTTTATTTGCTATTATTTCTATTTTGCTTCGTTTTAGTTTTTTTGTTTTTTAAATTGGGAAGGAAAGTAGAGGTAAAAGAAGACAGTCCAAACGAAGAGACTAAAACACAAGAGGTGGTAAATCCACAAGAGGACCCATTTGTTACAGCTTTAAAAAAAGAAAAATATTATATTGAAGATTATTTGGAACGTTATTTAAGTTATTCACAAGATAAAGATATTTCTGCAAGTGTTGCGATTCGAAATGTGAATTCTAATTTAGATAGAGAAATGTATACCGATACTGAACAAACCGATATAAGTGTGGGAAATTTAATGTTAGTAAATAAGTATTATTATTTAACAGAAGATTTTGAGCCAGATGATTTGGTTACTTTAAATGCAAAATATAATAGTGGTGCTAATAGTAAGATGCGCAAAGAAGCAGCGGAACATTTTATGGAAATGTCTGATGCAGCTCTTTTGGATAATATTTCTATTAAAAATGCATCAGGATATCGTAGTTATACTTACCAAGTTGGTTTGTATAATCGTTATGTACAAAGGGATGGAAAAGAAGCGGCAGATACGTATTCAGCAAGACCAGGGTATTCGGAACATCAAACGGGGTTAGTTTCTGATATTAATATTGTGGATGATAGTTTTGAAAAGACTCCTGCTTTTCGTTGGTTACAAGAAAATGCCTATAAGTATGGTTTTATTTTAAGGTTTCCTAAAGATAAGGAATACATTACGGGATATAAGTACGAGTCTTGGCATTATCGATATGTGGGAGTAGAAGTTGCTAAACAAATGCATGAGGAGGATCTAACTTTAGAAGAGTATTATGCCTATTATGTACGAAATAAATAAAAAAATGGAGTGTTAAAAACACTCTATTTATATAAAATTTTAATTATTATTTTTGGAACTTTAATATAAAAGAAATCCACCTAACTCATTCACATTGATTTAGGTGGTAACTAATTAAATGGCAACACTCAACAGGGCATATTGAATGTTCCTTTTTTATTTTATGCAAGTTTCCTTGACATATTCATAGTAACATAAAAACGACTTTTTGACAAGTCGCTATACTATTTCAACTCAAAAAGTTCGAGTTTCCTTTTAATCTGGTGGCTCCAGCGGGAATTGAACCAGCGACACAAGGATTTTCAGTCCTCTGCTCTACCGACTGAGCTATGAAGCCATAAATGGCGGTCCCGAAGGGATTTGAACCCTCGATCTTCTGCGTGACAGGCAGACGTGATAGACCGCTACACTACGGGACCAATTTGGTTGCGGGAGAAGGATTTGAACCTACGACCTTCGGGTTATGAGCCCGACGAGCTACCGAGCTGCTCCATCCCGCGATAACTAAAAAATTAATGGCGGAGGAAAAGGGATTCGAACCCCTGCGCCGCTTGCGCGACCTATCGGTTTTCAAGACCGGTCCCTTCAGCCAGACTTGGGTATTCCTCCAGCGACAAACTGATTATATCATAGGACTTTTTTATGTGTCAACCGAAAAAATTGGCATTTTATCGTTTTTAGCAAAAAAAGCTTGATTATTTTATTTTTTAATATTATACTTAAAGAGTCTTATATATTTAAGACAGTGCCATGCCCAAGTGGCGGAATAGGTAGACGCACAGGACTTAAAATCCTGCGGGTGTTAAAACCCGTGCCGGTTCAAGTCCGGCCTTGGGCACCAATTTGTTATAATCCTCGTTTTGGCGAGGTTTTCTTTTGGAAATTTTAGAGGAGTGAAAAAATGAAAAAAACAAAAATTATATGTAGTATAGGGCCATCTACCCAAAATTGGGAAAATTTTAAAGGACTCGTAGAAGCGGGTATGAATGTTGCTCGTATCAATTTTTCTCATGCTACTTTAGAAGAAAGAGCGATAGATGAAGATTTGGTAAAAAGAGCAAATGAGGAATTAGGAGCTAATATTGCAATACTTTATGATACAAAAGGACCAGATTTAAGAACCTGTAGTTTTGAAGGAGATACGATTGAATTAGTTGCTGGAGAAAAAATTCGAATTGTTGAAGAAGATATTGTTGGCAATAAAGAAGCAATTTGTTTTAATTACCGGGGTGTGGTAAAAGATTTAAAAGAAGGCATGACTGTCTTACTGGATGATGGATTTTATAAGCTAGTTGTTGAAAGTGAAGATAGCGATGGTGGTGTTACTTGTAAGATTATGAACAGTGGTGTAATTAAAAGTCGTCGTGGAGTATGTATTCCAGGCATAAAATTAAATGTTCCTTATGTAAGTGAACAAGATAAAGAAGATATCAAATATGCCTGTTGCAAAGATGGAGATTTCTTAGCCATTTCTTTTGTAAATAGTGCAGAAAATATTCGAGAAGTTAGAGCTTTATGCAAAGAATATGGAAAACCTAATATGCCCATTATTTCAAAAGTGGAAACACAATATGCGATGGATAATTTAGATGAAATTGTAGAAGAAACAGATTATGTAATGATAGCTCGTGGTGATTTGGGAATTGAAACAGGTGTTGAAAATTTACCACTTTACCAACAAATGATGATTTCAAAATGCCGTGAAAAAGGGAAAGGCGTTATTATGGCTACTCAAATGATGTCTAGTATGAAAACCAATATTAGACCTACGAATGCTGAGGTTACAGATGTTGCCAATGCGGTCTTAGCTGGTTGTGATGCTGTTATGACTAGTGATGAAACAACCATGGGAAAATATCCTGTAGAAACGATAAGAAGTATGGCAGAAATTTGTGAAAGCGTTGAAAGTTATTATCAATATGATTATCGTTATGATAAAAAAGAAGTTAAAGATATAACCACCATTATCGCAAGAAGTGTTGTAGCTGCAAGTAATGAAATCGAATCAAAAGTAATTGTTACGGCTTCTATGTCTGGATATACTGCAAAACAAATTAGTAATTTAAGACCAAATGCTTTTGTTTTGGCTATGGTACCTGATGTGAAAGTTTCTAAATCTTTAAACTTAAGATATGGCGTTTGTCCAGTTGTAACTCAAAAATATAATTCAACAGACGAATTAATAAATGATGCTAAAGTGCATGCTAAAAAATTTATAGGGGAAGCAGAAAATCATAATATTTTAATTGCTGGAGGATTTCCAAATACGGGTGTTCATATGACAAACTTTATGAAAATAGAAGAAATTTAAACGGAGTAACTCCGTTTTTTTTATAAAAAAATAAAACTTGAAAAAGTTTTATAAGATTTTGGAATCTTCTTGGTTATCATCAAGATATTCTTTTATTTGGACCATCCGTTCTTTGCTTTGGTTAATCATAGTCAACATTTTTTCTTTTTGTTCTCGTTCTTTATCAGTAGAAGGATTTGTCAAAATATGAAGTATTTCAGTTGCTTTTTCATTAGGCAAAGTAGAAATGTTTAAAGCAAGATTAAAAGCAATGTTTTCATCCCCTAAATAATCAAAAGTATGAGCGTATTCTTTTATTTTTTGGTAATATTCTTCCATTTTTTGATTATACTCTATTTTATTTGATGCAAATACATTGTTGTTTTTTAAATCTTGTAAATTGTTTGCCAGTTTACGTAATTCTTCTAAAGAGACTTCTTGTGAATATTCATTATTTGTTAGTTCCATATATATTTTCTCCTCTTATATTGTATCTATAACTTATTATATATTATATGCATGTTTTTTAGAGATTTTCAATATATATTTTGTATTTTTTTATTTCTTTTATAAAGATAGAAGGATTGAAATAGGGGATAAGTAAAAAACAGTAATTTTTTGTTCTCGTTAAGGCAACATAAAAAAGTCTACGTTCTTCTTCGTATAGAAAATCTTCTTTTGGTTGAATTAAATAGGTAAGAGCATGATTTTTTCTTTGGCAAGGAAGTCCTAGTTCTGTAT
Source organism: uncultured Bacilli bacterium (assembly GCA_949025205.1). Classification (GTDB taxonomy): domain Bacteria; phylum Bacillota_I; class Bacilli_A; order RF39; family UBA660; genus MGBC108787. The sequence continues at coordinate 10,635 of CARMXJ010000002.1, forward strand.
TTTCTAAATTGATTAGAATGACATTCTCGCTTTCTAAACCTTTGGATTTATGAATTGTCAGATATCTTAATGTATAATCTTTGTTTTTTAATGTAAAATAGCCATTTTCTTGCCACGCTATTTTGTCTTTTGGAATAAACTTAAAAATATCAAAGTTATTTCTTCCAAGAATTAATATTTCTCCTTTGCCAATATATTCTATTATTTTTAAAAGTGCTTTTTCTCTGTTTAGGTATTTTACTATTTTAATAGGTTTATTTAGTGATTTTTTTGATTTTAAATCTTTATGAATTTGTTTTTTATTTTTCATGATAAAATCACCTGCTACTTTAATTAGTTCTTGGCTGTTTCGATAGGTATTTTCAATTTTAAATGTTTTTGCACCAGGAAAATATTCTTGAAAATTTAGAAAAATATTTAAGTCACATCCAGAAAATTTATAAATGGATTGAAAATCATCTCCTACCACGGTTAAGTTTGCATTGGCATTTTTTACGACATAACTAATAAACTCTAAACGAAGTTTTGATGTATCTTGAAATTCATCAATGATAATTTCTTGATAGTGACATATCTTTTTATCTTTGCAGAGGGTAGTTGCTTTTTTAATTAAATCATCAAAATCGTAATAGAAGTTTTGCTCTTTTTCTTTTTCATAGAAATTTAAAATGGCGTAAATAATATAAAGAAAAGGTTTATTTTTGTTTTTGGCAAAAAGATTTTTAAAATCTGTTTTCTTTAAATTGTTTGTGCTATAAAGATAAATAAAAGTTGTGATTGTCTTTTTTAAGTTTTGATAATTTGTACTTTGTAAATATTTTTGGTACATTTTTTTAGTGATAAAATTTTTTTTATTTAGTATTTCTAATTGTTTTTTTAAAAGGGCATTTTTCCATAATAGGCTATTAAAAAAGATATCGATTGTTTTTTCTAAGTAATTTTCTGGAGCAATTTCGTATTCTTCGTTTTCAAGTTCTAAAATATGGATGGCCAATTTGTGAAATGTGTAGACATTTACTTTTGGATTGTCTATTTTTTCTTTTAAACTTTTGGTAGATTCGTTTGTAAAAGAAATACATAAAATACTTTCTGGTTTTATCTTTTTTATTTGGGTTAAATATTTTATTTTACCTACTAAAGTTAGTGTTTTTCCACTTCCGGCTCCTGCAACAATTAAAGAATATTTCTTTGCTTTTAAAATTGCTGCTTTTTGTTGTTCATCTAAAGCGTATCCGTTAATATTATCAAAAAAGTTTTCCTTCATGAAAGCATTTTATTTCTAAATATAGGAAATGTCAAAAACTAGATTTTCTTCTTTTTGTAGAAAAAAATTAGAAAAGCTTTCAAAAATAGAAAGGATAGGGAGTCAATATAAAAAAATGGAAGGAATTTAGAATAAATAGACAAAAATAAAAAAAAGGTGCTACAATGTTTATCATAGGAGGCTAGTTTTATGGATAAAGAAAAAGAGAAAAAAAAGACCACAACTTCTTCCCGACAAAATAATACCAAGAAAAATAATACTAGCAAGAATCAAAATCTGAACCAGAAAAAAACAAATAATAATGTTAAGAAACAGAATGGCAATCAAAAAAACAATGCTGTAAGTAAAAATGTCTCTGTTCCTTCTAAAAAGAGTAGTAATAAACAAAGTGAAAGTGCGAAAAAAAATACGGTTGGGGACAGTAACCCTAAAAAGTCCAATGTAGTTCAAAGAAATGCAAATATACAGGGAAAAAAGACGAATAAGGTAAGTTCTAGTCATTCAGATGTAAAAAAAAATGCAAGCAAAAGTCAAGCGGTGACAAATAAAAGTCCAAAGAAAAAAACGAATTCTTCTCCAAAATTATCCAATCAAAATGTAGAAAAGAAGAATATTACGCAAAAGAAAACCAAGAAGGTTTTGGAAAATAAAAATGTAAAAACAGCGATAAAAAAAGAAGCAGAAAATAGAAAACCAAATGTTTCTACTAATTTGCAAAAAGAAATCAAAGAGAAAAAGCCTTTAGAAAAAGTAAAATTAAAAGAACAAGAGACAACTAACCAAAATATTATTACAACTAAAAGTTTGGATATTGTCAAAAATACAGAAAAAGTATCAAAAGCAAAAAAGAAAACGATTTCTATTGTAGAAGAACCAAAAGAAGAGATTAAAAAAAAGAAAAAAATATATAAGAAAAAAGTAAATTTTGATACAGCTCAACCGAAAAATAAAAAAGATGTTAAAGAAGTTTTTGCAAGTAAAAAGAAAGAACAAGAAAAGCAATTAAAGAGTGTTGCAAAGAAACATGTTAATACAAAATTGGTTTGGCTATTATTTATTATTACATTTACGGGAGCTTTTGCTTTTTCTACTATCAATATTGTAAATAAGTCGATTGATAAGACAGTTACTTTAAAAGAACAGGAAGAAATTGAAGAGATGACAGTAATGGAAGAACTTCCAGAGGATGAGACAAAACAAGAAATTGTAAATGCACCTAAGGAAAATGTGATAAGTGATTATTGGAAATATGTGCGTCTTCCTTTAATGAAAGTTGATTTTAATGAGTTACTAGCAAAAAATGAAGAAACAGTGGCTTTTTTGAAAGTAAATGGAACCAATATCAATTATCCAGTTGTGCAAACAAAGGACAATACCTTTTATTTAGACCATTCGTACGATAAAACAAGCAATGATGCAGGATGGGTATTTATGGATTATCGAAATAAGATATCTGATTTTGATGACAATACCATTATTTATGCTCATGGAATGACTAGTTTTTCGAGTGAAAATACCACGATGTTTGGTTCTTTACGAAAAATTTTAAAAAGTGATTGGTACGAAAATACGGATAATTACGTTATTTACTTATCAACACCAACTATTAGCACTTTGTGGCAAGTTTTTTCGGTTTATAGTATTCCTACCGAAACCTATTATTTAACCACGAACTTTGGTACAAAAAAATCTTATAAAGAATTTATTAACACATTAGTTGGTCGCAGTGTTTTTGATTTTAATGCCGAGGTAAATGCAGAAGATAAAATTCTTACTTTGTCTACTTGTTATGATAGTGAAACAAAAGTTGTCATGCATGCCAAATTAATTAAAAAACAGAATTTAGGAGAGTAGTCTTCTTTTTTTGAAAGGAGCAAAAGGTAAGCTATGTTAAGAATTTATCGTAAATGTCAATAAAAAAATGAATATTTATTGTTAAAAAGTGTCAAAAAAATAATTGACAATCTTGACAATCCGTCGTATTATAAATGCAGAATAGGAGATAGGAAAAATATGTTAAATTGGAAAAAAATGCTAGGCTTAACAATTGCAACTGCTGCTTCATTCAGCATGTATACAAACGTTTTCGCTGCATCAGAACCTATATTACTTGAAGATAATACTACTTTAGGAATTGCTGCAAGTGATACTCGTGAAATCGTATTTGCTAATGGAACACCAATTACAATTGAAGCTAGAACAAATGAAGCTGGAGAAGAAGTACCTGGAGCTGTCATTAAATATTATTGGGGAGGGCAACAAGAAAAAATAACTGTTTCAGAAGATGCTACCATTTTTGGTGGAAGTCATAATAATGCTGAAGAAATTAATAGTACTTCTATTACAATGAATGGTGGTCAAGTTGCTCAAATTTATGGTGGAGGCTTACATACTAGTAACGTAAATTGGGCAAATATATATGTATATGGTGGAGAAGTTGATTTTGTTTTAGGTGGTGGAGCAGCTTATTGGGCTCGTACACATTGTAGCGATTACGAAAATATAGCGATTACTGCTGAAAATAAAGCTAATTCTAAAAACGTTGTAAATAATACCCATGTAAGCATTCAAGGCGGAAAAGTTAAACTTGCTTATGGTGGAGGAGAATCTAGTGCTTATACAAAATATGGTACTTTATCTATTGGAGGTAGTGCCGAAGTAGTGCAAGCAGTCGCAACTGGTTCTAATGGATTTATGGATAGTGCATCTGTAAACGTTGATGGAGGTACTATTGGTATTCTTTCTTTAGGAAATCGTGGATTTATAAATGATGCCTCTGCTTACATTTCAGGAAATGCTAATATAGAAACGGCTTATTTAGGGGCAGATGCAGATGATGCTAAAAATAATGCAATCATTAATTTGGCTAGTTTGTATGTTTATGGCGGTCATATTGGAACTTTAAAAGATGGAATTAATCAAGCTGCAGATAAGATGACTTTTGTAACAGCCGTTGAGGGTGCTATTGAAAATATGAGTGTATCTGATACTGTAACAAAACAAAAATTTTATACAGTAACTTTTATTGGGGAAGATGGAGAATGGGAAGATGCTCTTATAGAAGGAACTCCTTTAAAAGATTGGTTCTCTGAAGAATTTTTTGAAGAATATGAATTATTAGATGAAGCTGGAAATAAAATTGACCCTGAAACACTTGTTACAGCAGATATGACTGTTAAGATTGCAAAAATTAGTGCTGAAGATAATAAAGCCCCTGCAGCACCTGAAACTTATGATAATACCTATACATTTATAGGACTTGGGGTTTTAAGTCTATGTGGACTTGGAATTGCTACTAAAAAATATTTAACAAAATAAAAGTGCATTTATAACTAAAAATACTTGTTTTAAAGAACAGGTATTTTTTTATTCACTTCTTTTTGTTTCTTAAACTTTTAAAATAGTATATAATAAAAGAAGTTATAAAAGAAAAGATATTTAGAAGTAAGGATTGATGGTATGTATAGAAAAACGTATGCATGTATAGATGGAAAGATTTTAGAAGAAAATACAAAAGAAATAATAAAGAAATATAATCATTATCAATATTATTTTGGAGTTGTGAAAAACAATGCGTATCATCATGGTATTCGAGTGGTGCAAAATTTAATTAAGGAAGGTATAAACTACTTAGCGGTTTCCTCTTTAGAAGAAGCTTTGGAAATTCGTAAATATAATGTGGAGATACCTATTTTGGTTTTAGAACCTATAAACTTAGATTATATAGATGATGCTATAAGCAAAAAAATTACGTTAACTGTGGATAGTTTGGATTATCTAAAACAGTTAAATAAAATGGAACTTGCTTATTCTTTGCTTATTCATTTAAAAATAGATTCTGGAATGAACCGCTTAGGCATTAAAACTCGAAAAGAGTTAAATGATGTTATGAAGTGGATAAGTAAAAACGATAAGTTGTATTTAGAAGGGATATATTCTCATTTTGCAACGACGGGAGTTCATGATATTTATTACGATAAACAACTTTCTACTTTTAAGGAGATTACAATGGATGTTGATTTAACAACGATTCCGATTGTTCATTTAGACAGAAGTTTAACCCTTGTTACCCACGAAAAATTGGATTTTGTCAATGGAGTGCGTTTGGGAATTGTTTTATTTGGCTTTAGTGGCAGTCGAAAAAAAAGTACGGGCATTAAAAATGCTTTACGAGAAATGAAGAGAAATTGGTATTTAAAAAGACACTCTGTTAGTAAAACGATTTTGGAAAATGATTTAAACTTGCGTACAGCTTTTTCTTTGTATTCAGAGGTGATTTCGGTACGAAAAGTTTTAAAAGGCGAAGTGGTTGGTTATAATGCTACTTATAAAGTAAAAAATAGTGGGTATATCGCAACACTTCCTGTTGGATATGCCGATGGGGTTACAAAAGAATTTGGGTGTGTTGTGATTCATAAAAAAAGATTTCCGATTGTAGCGGATTCTATGGATATGATTATGGTACTTGTAGATAAATCTGTAAAATGCAAAGATAAAGTAGAGATTTTTGGAGATACTATAAGTATTAGAGAAGTAACGAGTAAATTAGGAATAAATGCATATCATTTGTTTAACCAAATCAGTAATCGAGTACCAAGAGTGCATATGGAAAGTGATGAGGAGTTTGAAGTCAAATACTAGGAGGTGAGTTCATGGATTTTGAAGTTTTAATTTTAGGGACTGATGCCAATGCTTATTATATGGCGAGGTGTTGTTATGAGGCGTATCATAAAAAAGCGTATTTGATAGGACAAAATCGTCTGGCATTTACGAAGTTTTCAAATATTTTGCATGTAGAGTATCAAAACATTTGGGATAAAGAAGTTTTTTTTGAAACACTTAATGCTTTTGCAAAAGAGCATGCGGGGAAAAAAATAGTGTTAATCAGTACGAATGAAACGTATGCTGAGTTTATTTCTGGAAACAAAGAGAGAGTATGCGAACAATATGTGTATAACTATCCAACACTTGAGGTTATCAAAAGTTTAACCAACAAAGAAAATTTTTATAAAACGTATCAAAATTCGTGTTTGTGTTTTCCAAAAACAATTTACTACGATTGTAAAGAAGATAGAAAGAACTTTACAGATTTGATGTATCCTATTGTTGTAAAGCCTTCTAATGTAGTTTCTTATAATCATTTAAGTTTTCTTGGAAAACATAAAATTTATAAAGTAAAGGATGAAGAAGAACTTTTACATACTTTAGATACTATAAAAAAGGGTGGTTATGAAGATACTTTGATTTTGCAAGAATTTATTCCAGGAGATGATTCCAATCTGTTTGATGCAGTTGTTTATGCCAACCAAAAAGGAAAAGTAGAATTTATGAGTTTTGCGCAAATAGGACTTCAAGAAAGAACCAAATCGATGGTAGGAAATGCTGCAGTTCTTATCAATGGATTTAATACGACAAAGGGAAATGTAAATAAGGCGGCTAAAGAGATTAAAAAATTTATGGAAAGTATTCATTACCAAGGTTTTGCTGAGGTGGATATGAAGTATGATGAACGGGATAATACATTTAAAGTTTTGGAAATCAATGCAAGACAAGGAAGATGCAGTTATTATGTAGCAGCACTTGGAAAGAATTTAGTTCGCGTTTTGGTTGAGGATTTGCTATATCATATCGAAAATGATTACGAATTTTTAGATAAAAAAGTGTTGTTGTCTTTTGTACCAAAAGGGATTGTCAAAAAATACATTCAAAATAAAGCCTTTAAAAAAGAAGCACTTCGTTTATGGAAGAAAGTGGTTAAACCAATGGATGCTCCGCAAGATAAGAATTTCAAACGTTTTTTAATGCTTCGAAAAAGATGGCTTCATTATTATAAAGAATACAAAAATAGTTATTGGAGGTAATAAACTATGTGTGGAATTGTTGGATTTGTAGATGCAAGAAAACCAAAAGAGAAAAAAGAAATTATAAAGAAAATGGCAGATAGAATTATACATCGTGGTCCAGATGCCGAGGGGTATTTTACGGATGCTATCGTAGCTTTAGGACATCGAAGACTTTCTATTTTGGATTTGTCTAGTGGAGCGCAACCTATCTATAACGAAGATAAAAGCCGTATGATTATCTTTAATGGAGAAATCTATAATTATGCTAGTTTAAAAGAAGAATTAGAAAAAAAAGGGCATAAATTTAAAACAAAAACAGATACAGAAGTTATATTACACGGATATGAAGAGTATAAAGAAAAGTTATTCATGCGTCTTCGTGGAATGTTTGCTTTTGTGATTTACGATAAAAATACCAAAGAGTTGGTAGGAGTTCGAGACCATTTTGGGATTAAGCCTTTTTATTATTATAAAAATAAAAATGTGTTTTTGTTTGGTTCGGAGATTAAATCTTTTTTAGAACATCCTGATTTTTCTAAAGCCGTCAATACAAGGGCTTTAAAGATGTTTTTGATTTTTCAATATTCTGTGCATGAAGAAACTTTTTTTAAAAATGTGTATAAGTTAAAGCCAGGGCATTATTTTAAATATAAAAATGGAAAGATGACAGTAAAAGAGTATTTTCAGGTGGATTATGAAAAGAGCGATAAACCGTATGATGTTTATAAGAAGGAATTACAAGGCGTTTTAGAAGAATCTATCAAGTATCACCAAATGACAAGTGATGTAGAGGTCGGTTCTTATTTGTCTGGAGGAGTGGATTCTTCTTATGTTGTTAGTGTTGCAAAACCTGATAAGACTTTTTCGGTGGGATTTGATATGCCAGGGTTTGATGAAACGAATCTTGCTCATGATTTATCAAAAATGTTGCATATAAAAAATTACCAAAAGAAAATTACAAGTGATGAATTTTTTAACATTTTACCAACCATTATGTATCATACGGATGAACCGCATGCGAATCTTTCGACTGTACCTTTGTATTTTTTATCTGGTCTTGCTCATGAACAAGTAAAGGTTGTGTTATCGGGAGAGGGTAGCGATGAGATGTTTGCAGGGTATAACGAGTATTATGAACCTTTGAGTTTACGTTTGTATACGAAGTTACCTCTTGGTTTACGTAAATGTATTGCTAAGCTTGTAAAGCCTCTTCCACATTTTCCAGGACAAAATACGTTGAAATTGTATGGCAAACCATTTTATGAACGTTATATTGGACACGGAACGTATATGTCTGAAGAGGAAGCAAATGAAATCCTTACCCCTGATTTACGAAATGATGAGACAATTGCAGATGTGATAAAACCTTATTACGACAAAGTAAAGAACTGTGATGAAGTTACCAAAAAGATGTATATCGACATGCATTTTTGGTTACCACAAGATATTTTATTGAAGGCAGATAAAATGACGATGGCTAATTCTATTGAACTGCGTGTTCCCCTTTTGGATAGTGTCCTATATTCTTATGCCAAAGGGATTCCTACGAAACATTTGGTGCGCGATAAACAAACAAAATATCTGTTTCGAGATATTGCAAGGGAAAAGATTCCAGAAGAATGGTCAAAAAGAAGAAAACTTGGTTTTCCTGTTCCTTTTTCAAAATGGATAAGAGAAGAAAAGTATTATGAAATGGTTAAAGAAGTGTTTGAAAGAGACTATGTAGAAATGTTTTTTGATAAAACCTTGATTCAAAATTTATTAACAGAACATTATCATAATATTAAAAATAATGGCCGAAAAATTTATAATATTTATGTATTTTTGCTTTGGTACGACATATATTTTATAAAAAATTAAATTTTTTTTATGAAATTATTGACATAATTTAACTATTTTGTTATAGTTGATTATGTCCAGTACATGGGCGCTTAGCTCAGTTGGTTAGAGCACCTGCCTTACAAGCAGGGGGTCATAGGTTCGAGTCCTATAGCGCCCACCATTTATTTTTTTTGCCGACATAGCGTAATTGGTAGCGCAACTGACTTGTAATCAGTAGGTTGGGGGTTCGATTCCCTCTGTCGGCACCATTCATTTTGGAGGGATAGCGAAGTGGTCAAACGCGGCAGACTGTAAATCTGTTCCTTCGGGTTCCATGGTTCAAATCCATGTCCCTCCACCATTTCTTAATTTATTGCCTCGTAGCCAAGTGGTAAGGCATCAGACTTTGACTCTGACATTCCGGTGGTTCGAACCCACCCGAGGCAGCCATTTTTAATTTTTGATCCGCTAGCTCAGTTGGTAGAGCATTTGACTTTTAATCAAAGGGTCTTGGGTTCGAATCCCAAGCGGGTCACCAAATTGGTTTATTAACTCGAGTTTTAAAAATTCGAGTTTTATTTTAACTAAATGTTTAAGAAGAGGTTATTTATGGAAGAGATAAAGGAATTATTAGAAAATGATAGTTATTTTCAAGGAAAAGAATACCTTGTTTTTCCTATTCAAAAATGGAATAAAAGTCACAAATTTTTACTTGAAATGCAGAATACAAAGTATCTTTTAATAATAGGTGAAAAGAATATTCAAAAATATAAACTTCGTTTTCTTGCATTAGGAAATTATTTTAAACAGTTAGTTGGTTTCAAATATATAAATGATAAAGATAATATACTTTTATTAGATTATTATGGAAATGGAGAAGGTAAAACTTTATCTCAATGCAATTTTAATACAGAAGAAAACGAATTAATTGCTGATAAGCTAAAAATACTATTAGATAGTATACATCAACATAAAAGTCCTTTTATTAATTTTTCCACTCGTTTTGAAAATAATACTTGGTATGAATTTATTAAATCTTATATGAAGTTATATGCAGATTATGCCTTAGAACAAAAAGATTTAACAGAAGAGGATTATTATTTTATTTTTCAAATAATAGAAAAAAATAAACCTTATTTTGATACAGTTCCTTTGCATTATTTACATGGAGGTGTTAATGAAGATAATGTTTGTTTTAATGAAAATACAAAAGAATTGTATTTAATTGATTATGATGATTTTTTAGTAGGAGATATTTTGTATGAATATGCTAGAATATTTCAATACGAGAATATTCCGGCATTTCAGATTTTAAAGAATAGGTACTACGAAGATATAGAGAACAATGAAATATTTTTAATTTATACTTTAAGAAATTGGTTACTTTGCTATTGTTTTGAGAGTAGTAATCAGTTTGAATATAAAAATTCATCAGTTATGTATCATAATATTTTAAAAAAATTGAAGAAAATTAATAATTAACAAAATAACTTATTAAAGTTAATGATAGGAGGCAAGAATATGCTTAAATACCCGAGGAGAATGCATGGTGGCGTTTTATGGGCAAAAATAGAAATTCTTGAGCAAGATTAAACTCCTTTATTTAAAAAATTAGAATGAAGGAGATAAAATATGAAATATGAAGATAAGAAAATTGTTGGAATTATAGCATCCAATGTTTCTGCACCCGTTGCATTAAATGTTATTGGACATCTTTCGGTTGCTATAGGAAAATATGCAGAAGCAGACATTATGGGAAAACCTGTATTAATGGATAAATCGGGTGTTCCTCATTTAGGAATTAGTCAATTTTTTTTTATTGTGACTAAGGTAAAGACAAGTAAGTTAAAAGAAACGATTCATAAAGCAAAAAGTAATCCAAATTTATTAGTTGCTGATTATCCAAAAGAAATGTTAGAAACACGTACGGATGCTGAACTTGTAGATGCTATAGCGCAAAAAGAAAATGATGCGTTAGAATATTTGGGAGCTATCATTTATGGGAATACAGAAGATGTCAATGAAATTACAGGAAGATTTCAACTTTGGAAAATAGATTAATTTTTGTTAAAACACATAATTGCCAAAAATTGGTAAAATGTGTTTTTTCTTGTTTTAATAGTTTGTAAAAAAAGTTGTAAATATATAAGGATACAACTTTTTTAATGCTTAAAAATGGGGAAAAAATAAATAAAATTCCCTTATTCGACATTTTAATAAGAATTAGTTTTATATACTGTGAGTAAACAAATTATTGTGTATTCCGCTATATATAAGTCATTTTAACGATGTGTCGTTAATAAGTTTTGCATTTTAGTTGGTATACTTGAAACGTAAGGTGGTTAATATGAAATTATCTAGCGCAGTGTCAAAAAAAATTTTAAAGATATGTCAAGAAAAAGATATATCGATCAATATGCTTGCTTCCTTATGTTGCGTTACCCAAAGTACAGCACAGAGTTTAATAGATGGTAAATCAAAAAATCCAAAACTATTAACCATTATTCGTGTTTGTCAAGGTTTGGATATTCCGTTAAAGGAATTTTTTAACGATAGTTTGTTTGATAATATAGAAAGGGAAGATTAAATGAAACAAATGAAAGAAACAGATAAAATAACTACAATTGTTTTAGATGATGGTGATGTATTAGAAATCATCTCTTTAAGAAAAGGCAATAATAGAGTTGTGGTTAAATGTTTAGATTCTGTATTACATATTGATGAACTATCTTTAGAGGAGATAGAACAAATGCAAAAGGAAAAAGAGGAAATTAATAAAATGGATAAGTATTTAGAGGAACACGGTGAAGAGTAATTTTTGTTCCTTTCTTAAGAAATTCTTGGAAATGTCTTGCAATTTTAAAATGTCTATACTATAATGGTATTGCATTTTTAGTTTGCACCCATAGCTCAATTGGATAGAGCGCTAGACTACGGATCTAGAGGTTAGGGGTTCGACTCCCTTTGGGTGCACCATTTAAATTTTTTGTAGCATTTTTTTAAAATGATGCTATAATATAGTATGTATCGGGAAGTGGCTCAACTTGGTAGAGCACTTGGTTTGGGACCAAGGGGTTGCAGGTTCAAATCCTGTCTTCCCGACCATTTAGGAATATTAAAAGGATATCTTATTGGGATATCTTTTTTATTGCAACTCCTTGGCCTTAATAACAAGAAGTAATATAAATTTAAATTTTTATTTTACAAAATAATTTTTGCATCTCTATTTCTTGTATCTCAAACCTAGTGCCTTGGTCATGAATTTTGCCAGGTCTAGCCCCCTTCCCGAGAAATACCTATTTTAAAAGTTATTCTAATTTTACCTTGTTCCATTCATTTTAAAAATTCTTCAAAACTTTTTGTGTTAAAAAGGTTGTAATCTTGTCTTGTTTGTTTTATTATAGTTTGCAAAACAAAGGAGATGGAAGAAATGTTAAAAACAGATATAGGTTATTGGAACAATTCCAAGGATAGAGAAAATAATTTAGTTCCTAGTTTAGACACAGGATTATTAGCAATGAATTATTATGATATGAATGGTGGAGTATTTGAAAATGGAAATTATGCTGTATTGCCTTTGTCACCTATTGATACTTTAATTTGCTCTTATAAAGCAGAAAAAATAGATAATAAAAGAATAGCACACCAATTAAATAAAGATTTGCAAAAGTTAAGCATTAATTTAGGGTATGTTATAGATGAAGAATTTGTGAAGTCTAGAATTGTAAATATATATGAAATGTATGATTCTTTTTGTAAGAGCTATGTAAGTAGTGTTTCTTATAGACAATCACATCCTTATAGAAGAGGCTAGTCCTTTTTAACTTCTTAAGAAAACAATATTTTCTCGTTTTACGAGAATTTTTTCTTTTGTTCTCCGCATCTATAAATACCATTTTTTTTCTTTTTCATAAGGTATGATAGAGGGAGGATTGGTTTTTTGAGTAGGGTATTAAAGAATGCAAGGAATCAAATTGTCCGTAAATATAATTTTTTTATTCATAAAGGAGTAGATGTGGTAAAAGAGAAAAATAAAATTTCGGAAATTCTTTCTCATAGTGATGGTGTTGTATTTTTTGTTGGAAAAGAAGAGAATACTTTTAATAAAAAAGAAAGTTATGGAAATTTTGTTATTTTGGAGCATGAAAATGGTTATTTTACTTTGTATGCACATTTAGAAGAAATTTTTGTAACAGTAGGGGAAAAAGTAATGCAGGGAGATATTATTGGAGTTATGGGAGCAAGTGGAACAAAACATAGTCATTTACATTTTGAAGTTCGAAATGTAAAAAATAAACATATTAATCCTACAAAGTATTTAGATGCGGATTTACCAAAAAATAAAGATAGAACAACGATTCGTTATCAAGCATATGATAATATAGAAAAAAAATGGCTACCTCTTGTAAGTGGTAAAGAAAGTTATGCTGGTGTATTTGGGAATCCTATTGGGGCTATATTATTGTATTGTAATAAAAATATAAAGTATTTCGTTTATCAAAAAGGGCAATGGGTTTTGTATGAAACAAATAAGAATGAAAATCAAGAGATTCATTATACGAATATTTCAGGTTTTAAAATAGAAAGCGATAGTGAAGTATTGAAATATCGTGTGCATTTTTTGAATTCTTCTTGGAGTTCATGGGTGTGTTCAAATAATAAAGAGAGTATTTTTAGTAAAGGAAAAGTAATAGATGCCATACAAATAAAGTTGATGGAGGAGGACTAGTTTCCTTTTTTTGATTGATACTAAATTTTTGATTAAATTAAAATGAAAAGTCCCGTTTTGAATAAAGTAAGAATTTGTGGAAGTAAAATCTCACTAAAATGAAAAAGAGAATAAAAAAATGACCAAAGTAGACTTATTAATCCGTGATAAAAAGGCAATAGTACAATCATTTTCAAGACTAAACTCCCATTGCTTAAATAATAAGTAAAATAAAAATTTAAAAGTATATTAAATTATAAAAAGGAAAAAAGCAATATAAATAACCAATAAAGATGAACTTTATTGGTGAAAATATTCTACCTATATATATTAGTCAAGGGTCAAGATAAACTCATTTCAATCGCCCTTGACTAAAATTTCAAAGGCTTATCCCTCGTTCATATAAAATCGGGAGTTTTGAATTTTAATTAATCTTTGTTAACTTTTGCTTGACATTTTATTTGAATTTTGGTATTATACATTGCAATTAAAAAAGGGGGAAAAAGATTATGGTAAATAATCAAGAAATAGCAGAAAAATTAGAACAAATTAAATCAGAAGTTACGAGTTATATTTATGAGAATATGAATGAAGATTTTCAAGGGAAAATGAATAGTCCAGAAGGTGCAGAAGCAACATTTACTACTGAAAATGGTTCAGAAGTTCAATTTACATCTTTTCAAGATTTTATAGAAAGGTTTGTAGTTGTAGAAACTACAGGAAAAGTATTGGATAAACCATTTGAATTTAATTTTCGTAGTTCTATGATGGATTATGGATGTGGTACTATTTTTAGTGGTAAATATGGTATTGCATTTTGGAATGTAGGAAATGATGAAATGAAACCTACTATTAAACCTTTTAAAAAATTTTTAGGAAGAAAGAGTTTTCATTTTGCTGATAAAGCCTTTTCAGAAATACTTCCTTTGCTTGAGGAATTTACTAGAGATATAAAAACAATTCAACCAATGGAAGGAACAAAGCAATTTTTAATAAAACAAGAAGATGTTTTAAAGAAGGATGAAGTAACAGAAATATCTTTAAGGAAAGAAGCGTCTCAATCTGATGTTCAAATTCATCAAGAACAAGTAGCATGTATAGCAGGGACAGAAACATATACAGAAATGGTAGATGGAGTAGAATATGAATACGAATTATGTGGTGAGTGCGGAAATAAAATGAATTATTGTACAAAAGAGCAAGAACATATCCACAATTATATTGGAGAAAATGATAATCAATCCTATGAAGGAATAAATACAAGGGAAGGATTAGAAACAATAAAAGATACATTAGTCTATTGTCAAATGTGTTCAAGTTATTCTGATGTTGATTTAAGTTTAAATAGTGAAGAAGTGGATACGCCATCTTCTGGAATAAAAATGTAGATTGAAATAGTTTGGAAAGAATTTAAATGATAAATATTCTTTCTTTTTTAATGTCAATCCTTTATAAACTAAACTTGCTAAAAAACTATTTTTATAATACTATGGATGTGTTAAGACAACTTGCATAAAATAAAAAAGGGAATACTTAACTCGCAAATGTTGAGTACTTGCTGCAAATTGGGTTAGCACTTAATCTACAGTGTAAATTGAGTGCTTTTTCTTATTATAGATTACTATTTTACTAGAGCAAAAAGTAAGACTATGAGTAAGAAATAATTAAAATAAGAAATAGAATCAAAAAATCTTTTTTATGCACATCATCAGCCTGCTCTCTTACGAAGGTTGGCAAGCACTCGAACAACTAAGTTTCCCTAATAGCATTATACTATTAATGTGTTAAATATTTTTAACGATGTATCGTTATGTTTATAAAAAAATTCAAGTTGAAAGGAGTCTAAAAATATGAAATTAATAACTTTTCAAACTATGGATGCTTTTAAAGAATTAGTTAATAAAAGTTACTTAGAATGTAATGCAAATTTTATTAATATGAAAAAGGCGGGTCCCACTTATCAATGGGTTTTAAAAAAAATGAATCAACAAATGGGAAATGAAGAAAATCCTAAGTATCCTTTGTGGTGTTGGGTAAAATTTAAAAATGGAATATGTCCTCCTAAACATAAAGGAGAACCAGTGGAAAGTTTTCAGGTTAAAAATTACATTTCATAAAGAACAAAAAGATATATTTATAACAGATTATAGAAGATATTCTTTTTTATTAAATAACATGTATATTCCTGATAATAAAAAAGATAAAATAGCTTTTGATAATACTTTACAAAAACTCAATATTACAAAAGAGGAATTAAAAGCCTATGTAAGACCAGATAAATACGAAATACATCGTAATGATAAAGAATTTTTGGAAATTTGTGAAAAGATAAGAAAAAGCTTTGAAAAATGCATTACAACAGATAGTGATGTTTTACGAGGATGTGTAAGTAGAATTAATCTTTTAGAAGTGGAAAAAATTGAATTGTTGTCTGATACAACTTATCGATATGGTTCTTTTAATTACAAAAGAAGTAATGGCAAATCTTTTAATTGGATAAACGATTTTTATAAAAGGTTGAAATAATTTTAGATATCCTATTCAATAAATAGTAAAATTAGAAAATTGTCTTTTTCTTTGTTTTGCTATTTTCTTTTTCCTATAGTATACTAAATAAAGAATAGGGTTGATAGTATGCAAGGGAAAACACTAACAAATACCATGTTACAAAAAATGGATGCTTATTTTAGAGCAGCAAATTATTTAAGTGTTGCTCAGCTTTATTTGAAAGATAATCCTCTTTTACAAAGAAAGCTTTCTTTTGATGATATTAAGTCTAAGTTGGTTGGGCACTGGGGAACAGTACCAGGTCAAAATTTTTGTTATGTGCATTTAAATCGAGTGATTAAAAAATACAATTTAAATATGATTTATATTTGTGGACCAGGACATGGAGGACAAGCTGTTGTTTCCAATACTTACTTAGAAGGAAGTTATACTGAATTTTATCCTAGTGTGACAGAGGATGTAAAGGGACTTACTAAACTATGTAAACAATTTAGTTTTCCTGGAGGAATTGGTTCTCATGCTACTCCCGAAACACCTGGTTCTATTAACGAAGGTGGAGAACTTGGCTATAGTTTACTTCATGCCTTTGGAGCAGTCTTTGATAATCCAAGTTTAATTGCCTCTTGTGTGATTGGGGATGGAGAAGCAGAGACAGGACCTCTTGCCACTAGTTGGCATTCTAATAAATTTTTAAATCCGATTACAGATGGGGCCGTTTTACCGATACTCCATTTAAATGGATATAAAATTGCTAATCCAACTGTACTTTCAAGAATTAGTGATACGGAGTTAGATGCTTACCTGCGTGGATGTGGTTGGGAGCCTTTCTATGTAAGTGGGGATAATCCTTTAAAAATGCATGAAGATATGGCAACAGTAATGGATTTATGTATTGAAAAGATAAAAGAAATACAAAATCATGCCAGAAAGAAAAATGATGCTACCAGACCTATCTGGCCGATGATTGTGTTACGTACTCCAAAGGGATGGACTGGTCCAAAAGAAATTGATGGCAAAAAAATAGAAGGAAGCTTTAGAGCTCACCAAATTCCAATTGAGGTAACAAAAGAGCATCCAGAGAGTTTAGAGCGTTTAGAAGAATGGTTAAAAAGTTATCATCCAGAAGAATTGTTTACAAAAGAAGGTAGTTTAAAAAAAGAGTTAAAAGTTTTAGCTCCGGTTGGGTTTCAAAGGATGGGAGCAAACCCAAATGCGAATGGAGGTTCTTTGTTAATTCCACTTGCATTACCTGATTTTAAAAAATATGGTGTAAGTGTAGGTAAACCAGGAAGTGTTTTAGCACAAGATATGAAAGAACTTGGAACTTATATTAAAGATGTTATTGAATTAAATCGTGAAAAACATAATTTTCGTATTTTTGGACCGGATGAAGCATTATCTAATCGTTTGCATTCTGTTTTTGAGGTAACGGACCGAAAGTGGAATGAACGAGTGTTAAACCAAGATGAATTTTTAGCAGAAGAAGGCGTTGTACTGGATTCTTATTTGTCGGAGCATGCTTGTGAAGGGTGGTTAGAAGGTTATTTATTAACAGGAAGACATGGCTTTATTCATAGTTATGAAGCTTTTATTCGAGTAGTGGATTCTATGGTGAGTCAACATGCAAAATGGTTGAAAATGGCTAGTGATGTTTCATGGCGACGTGATATTGCTTCTTTAAATATTATCTTGACTAGCCATGTATGGCAACAAGACCACAATGGTTATACCCACCAAGACCCCGGTTTTTTAAATCATATTATGACAAAAAAAGCAAGTATTGTAAGAGCGTATTTGCCACCAGATGCCAATACTTTAATTTCTTGTTTTGACCATGTATTACAGACAAAAAATTATGTAAATGTGATTATTGCAAGTAAGCATCCAACACCGCAGTGGTTAACGCAAGAAGAAGCGGAAATTCACTGTACAAAAGGGATTGGTATTTGGGGATTTGCTAGTAATGATAGAGGAGTGGAACCAGATATTGTAATGGCTACGTGTGGAAATATGCCAACTCTTGAAGGACTTGCTGCTGTGAGTATTTTAAGAGAGTATATACCACAGTTAAAAGTACGTTTTGTAAACGTAGTGGATTTAATGAAATTACAATCTAATTCTTTGCATTCGCATGGATTGAGTGATTTAGATTACGATAGAATCTTTACAAAAGATAAACCCATTATTTTTGCTTTTCATGGATATGCTAATTTGATTCATGAACTTACGTATCGTAGAACCAATAAGAATTTACATGTTCGAGGATATAATGAGGAAGGAAGCATTACTACCCCTTTTGATATGCGTGTTTTAAATGAAGTCGACCGGTTTCATTTGGTGTTACTAGCCCTTAATTATTTAAAAGCATTTGAAAGTAGTACTGCTTATTGTGCAGAGTATTGTAAGGAAATGCTGATAAAGCACAGAGAATACATAAAAGAATATGGCGTTGATATGCCAGAAGTAGAAAATTGGGCTTGGGGAAATTTTTCTAAAAAGAAATAAAGTGCAAGAATGTACTTTATTTTTTTGTGTAAAAAAAGGAAATGAAGGATTTATGTTGTAAATATATAGTAGAGGGAGGTAAGTATTTGCATATCAAAAAGTTTTATACTTGTAAATGAGATAGACCATTTAAAAAAGTATTGTTAAAAGAAGAAAATCGAGATATTTTACAAAAAATATTAGAAACAACATTAAAAGTTAAAGTGTATGAGATAAAAGAATTAAATGTAGAAAAAAGAGTAGGAAATCTAAAGGTAAAAGGAAAAAGAGTAGATATTTTACTTTTCACAGAAATAGGGTATATTGGAATTGAATTAAATGCAAGATATCAAGAATATTACATGTAAGAAATCTAGCTTATCACTGTGATAACTATGCCCATTACACATTGAGAGGAGAAGAATACAAATGCCTAATTATGCTCGATTTAGGATTAGAAGAATTAGAAAAGATAGCAAAGAAAGATAAGATGGTGGAGAAGTATATGGAAGAGATAGAAAAGTTAAATGAAAGTCCAGAATTTCATATTTATATGACGGAAGAAGAAGATAGAAGAAAGTGTTTTAATACGGAGGTATCTTTAGCAAAAAAAGAAGCGAATATAGAAACAGCTAAAAATTTACTTGGGATGAATGTAACTACAATAGACCAAATAGCAAAGGCGACGAATCTGTCAATAACAGAAATAGAAAATTTAAAGAAAAAAGTAGAAAGCTAAATTGATACAAAAATATAGGAAAATTGCCGAAAAATTAAGTAAAATTTTTGGCAATCACATCTATATGATAGAGAAGAACCATAAATCTGTGTAAATAAGAAATCTTTCCATGATAAAATAAAAAAATAGAACAGCCGTTTTTTGTTATTGTTGTTCTATTTTTCTTGTATTTATTGCTTGGTATCCTTTAGCGGTTTCGATTAAATCAAATTCAACTTCATCATCCTTTTTTAGTGTCTTATATCCATCTTGGATAATAGAAGAGTAGTGTACAAAGACGTCTTCTTTGTCAGTATATTTAATGAATCCATAGCCTTTTTCATCTTTAAACCATTTAACTCTACTGCGCAACCCCAAACACCTCACTTTCGCTAGTTTACATGATAACATAAAAGAAGAAAGATTCCATGTCTTAGAAGAGATTATGTCAAAATGAGGGGATAATTTGCTATTTGCATTTTTTGATGATTATTTTTTGGACAAAAAAGTTATCATAAATGCTTGTATCTTTGGAAAAAGTATCACTGTGTTTAATAATTTGTTGAAATAAATATAAACCGATTCCACGATTTTTTCCTTTGCTGCTAAATCCCTTCTCTTCCAAACGGTCAATGGAAATATGCTTAAACGTATTGGCAAGAACGATTACAATATTTTCATCTTCTTGGTAAAGATGCAAGCTTATCATTTTTTCTTTGCTTTCTATACTGGCTTCTATAGCGTTATCTAAAATAATTCCTAAAAGGGTATACAAATCATTTTTTTCTTGAGTATTTAAGAAGTCTTCTTTTAGTTTTGAAATATCTTCTGAAATATAGACTTCTACCTCAATATTTAACTCTTTCATTTTTAATAATTTAAAATTAATCAATCCTTTTACTCCTGCAATAGGAATGTTTTTTATATCGGTTAGCCAGCGATAATGGTTTACTGCTTTTTCTTCTAAAATAGAATCAATATACTCTTGTAATTCTTTTTGATTTTCGTTTGCCATTCCTTTGATAATAATTAGTTTATTTTTGTATTCGTGAATGAAACTTTTGTACTCTGTTAAAAGACCTTCTGTAAATTCAGAATATTCTAAAATTTTTTGGTAATTTTTATTTAAAATGTTGTTTTTATCTTTTTCTTGAAATAGGAAAAAAATAAGATTAAAAATAATAAAAAATAAAAATAAATTTAAAATATTTTGCATACAAAAATAAGAGGAATACGTAGGAATACGTATCATAATAATAAACAAAAGCCCTAGATTGTTAAAAATACTTTTGGTAAGTGTCTTGGGGGTTTTATAGACATGAGGGTTAGTAATATATTCTTTTAAAGATTGTGCAAATGTAAAAATAAAAATACTAGACAAAATAGAAGTAAAGATAATCATCGTATAATTAGAAGGAATGGTAATATTTAAAAAATATAAAATTGCTTTTAAAATCACTTCAAAAGAAAAACGAATCATGTATAAGATGACAAGTAGAGTAATGAGGGTTTGGGTACTTTCAGTGCATTTTAAAAAGAGAAATAAAATGGTAAGTAAAATATAAAAGGTAAAAGCAATGAGTGGCTCTGTATAAATAGCATTAATCGCATATAAAAGAGCAAATAAAAAAATATTAGCTATAGTAAGAAGTTTTTTTCTTTTTTTTGACGGAAATAAAAAGTGAGTAATAAAAAAAAGATAGGTAAAGAGCCATAGTCCTAAACCAAATTCATACCATATCATATTCATCCCCCTTTGTTATTTTTTCTTTTAAGATTTTCTTTTTGTTTCTAGAAAGCAAATCGGTAGAGCCATTGTTTATAAAATAAATTCGATTGTTTGTAAAATCGATTCTTTCAATATTTTTTAAGTTTACGATACAGCTTTGATGGGTTTTGAAAAAATAAGGTACACTTAAAAGTTCCGTTTCAATTTTGGTAATGCTTTGTTTTAATTTAAAAGTATCGTGTTTGGTAATAATCGAAGTATAGTTGTGATTTAAATCTTTTTCAAAATACAAAATATCCTGATAGGAAATTTGATAGAGTTCATTGTTATAAGTAAATTTGAAAGATTTATGGCGAGAGTGAATACGAAGGGCTACTACGATTGCTTCTTCAATCTTATCATCAATGCATTCCTTTTTTGTTATAAAATCTAACATCAGTATTTTGCTTGTATACCCTTCTTCTTTAAAACATTCATGAGAGGTAATCATAATCATTTGGCTTTCCCAGTCTCCCGTGTTTCTTATTTCTCTAGCTAAATCAAGGCCAGATTTTCCTGGAACTTCCATATCCAAAAGATAAATATTTTTTCCAAGTAAATCGTCTAATTTTTTCTTGGCTTCTTTGGTGTATTTATCGATAACTAAAATTTGGTAATGGTCTTTTTTATGCCCTATCACTCTTAATATGGCTTTTCTGTAATTTTCTTGCCATTTTTTACTGTCTTCGTAAATTATAAAGTTAATCATATTCTTTTCACCTGATTTTATTCGTACTTTGCTAGTGTAGCATAAAACAAAATTTGCTCTTTTTTTTCGTTTTTCTAAAAATATACTTTTTTGTCTAAATAGGTCTTTTTTAAATTTAAAATATTTTCCTTTTTTCTTTAGGCGGGCTAAAAAAATGAGTTGAAGTGGGATTCTTTTCAAGGTAAAATAAAGGTAGGTGATACGATGATTTGTAAAAGATGTGGAGCGGCTTTACCAAGTACTGGCTTTTTATGTACGAATTGTGGATTTATGATGGATGCAGAACAAATTAAAAAGCAAAAAGAACTTATGCAGGCAAATAAACGGCAAAATAATGTAGAAATGATTAGTGAGCGATATGGCAAAAATAAAGTTTTGTATCAAAGACGAGAAAAAGAAAGACATTCTATATTTAAACCTATTCTTTTTCTTTTCCTTCTTCTTTTGTTCCTCTTTGGTATTTTAATTTTCGTTTTATTTTCTTAAAATTAGGGAAGAATAGTTCTAGGTGGTAAACATGGAACTATTCTTTTTATGTATTAAAATTTTTTTTGCTCGTATTTTAGATGTATCGATTGGAACTGTTAGAACTATGCTTATGGTAAAAGGGCGTACTGTGATTATGGTTATCCTTGCATTCTTAGAAGTGTTTATTTGGTTTTTGGTGGCAAGAGAGGCATTGGTTACAGATGTAGAAAGTATATTGATTCCGATTTCTTATTCTTTGGGATATGCAACAGGTACTTTTATAGGTTCTTTTATATCCAATACATTTATAAAAGGAATTGTTGGGGTACAAGTGGTTATTGAAAAAGGAAATAAAGCGCTTTTGGGAGCAGTAAGAAAACATGGATATGCCGTGTCTATTATGGATTTAAAAGATGATTATGCTGGGAATCAAAGAGATATGTTGTTTTTTCAAATTAACAATCGAAATTTAAAGCGTTTAATCTCTTTAATTAAAAAATACGATGAAAAAGCATTTATTGTAGTTAGTGATACAAAAGCTGTTCAAAATGGTTTTATTAAATAAGTGTTTTATTTCATGTAAACTCTCTGGATTTGAGAGTTTTTTGTGGTATTTTGTGCTATAATTTTAATTGCAAATTGTTAGTTATATTTTGTTCTTTTATGGCAATTTTTACTAATGAAAAACCATTTGACTTTTTTATTTGCTTGTGTTAGTATAAATGCCAATTTAAAGAGAGACAGCATGCGATTAAGGAAAAAAATATTGGAAGAAATATAAAATTGGCTTAATGTAATTAACAATTTTATACAAAAAGAAAGAAAGGTTTAAAAAATGAAAAAAGAAGAAACTCCAAAAAATGTATTTGAAAAAAAGAATGCTATTAAAAAGGCATTTGCTGGTATAGGTGTTGCAGCTCTTTTATCTTTAGGAGTAATAGCTTGTAATAAATATAATGAAAAAAGAGCAGAAAATATTTATACTCCAAGTTTAGAAGACTTAATTGGTGATGTAGAAGATGAAGAACAAATTGTAGTTGTAGATGAACAACCAGTTGAAGAAGAAATAGAAGAATTTGCTGAAGAAAAAGAAGAACTAGAAGAAGAAATCGAAAGTGACCATCCATTTGATGCTATTGATTTATCTAATTATGAAGGATATAGTCTTGATGAAGCTTTAAAATCTATTGGATTAGAACCTACCCCAGAACTTAAAGCAGAACTAGCAGCGTATCTTGAAATAGATCCATATCTTAAAACTGCAGAACAAAATATCCGTATTTTACAAAGTCTAGGTGCTACAATAAAAGTTGGTGGCGTTGAAAAAGAAGCTATTAAAAATGAAAATGGAGAATTTGTAGTTGTTCCTATTGATGAAGAAAAAAAGAAACAAGAGGGAAATGGAGTTGACTCTGATAATAGGCAAAATGAAGGAGCTTCTAACGAAACTACAACTCCAGAAAATCAAGGACCAGAAAATAATTCGGAAACTGCCAATAGAGATTCTAATTCATCTAGTGATAGTAGTGATTCATCTTCTAATAATGGCAGTGATGATGAATTTGATAATAATAACGGTAATACCAATACTGGTAATAATCAAGGAACTGATAATCCCGGAAATAACAATAACGACAATAATAATGGAAATACCAATACCGATAATAATCAAGGAACTGATAATCCAGGAAATAATGATAATAATGACAATACAGAAGAAGAAATTAAGACTTATGTTGAGTTATATCATAAATGGGTTGATAACCAAGATGGTACATGTTCTTTAGAATCTATTCAACAATGTAACGAAGATGGAAGTATCAAAACAGTTATTATAAAAACACAAGCTCATGCAATGGGAGAATGGATAACAAATGAAGCTGGTACAGAAAAAACAAGAAAATGTGAAAATGATTGTGGATATAAAGAAATAGAAGAAATAAAGAAACCAGAACCAGTGCAACATGAGCATAATTATGTATCAGTTCCAGGGTCACAAAGATATGTAAACAACGGAGATGGAACACATTCCTTAGTAGAGAATCAAGAATGTAATGTAGAGGGATGTCCTGAAGACGAAAAGATAAAAACAGATGTTGAATTATCAAGAGAGAACCATACAATGGGAGAATGGGTAACAAATGAAGCTGGAACAGAGAAAGAAAGAAAATGTACAGCAGAAGGTTGTGGATATAAAGAAACAGAAGAAATAAAGAAACCAGAACCAGTGCAACATGAGCATAATTATGTATCAGTTCCAGGGTCACAAAGATATGTAAACAACGGAGATGGAACACATTCCTTAGTAGAGAATCAAGAATGTAATGTAGAGGGATGTCCTGAAGACGAAAAGATAAAAACAGATGTTGAATTATCAAGAGAGAACCATACAATGGGAGAATGGGTAACAAATGAAGCTGGAACAGAGAAAGAAAGAAAATGTACAGCAGAAGGTTGTGGATATAAAGAAACAGAAGAAATAAAGAAACCAGAACATTCTCACATATATGTTGATGTTGAAGGAACAGGACATTATGTAGATAATGGCGATGGAACACATTCTTGGGTGGTAGATCAAGTATGTAATGAAGCAGGATGTCCAGAAGATGAAAAATCTAAGAAAGACGTAGTAGTTTCTACTGATGCTCATACACCTACTGATATTAATCAAGCAAATGGTAAATATAAAGATGTATGGTGTCCTACTTGTGGAACTTATTTAGAATATGATGTACCTGTTAGTTCAGTTACAGCAACAGTTCATGAAGAAGGACATGTTGATCCGGTTCAAGAATCTAAATTTAATGATGCATATTTAGAGGCAATTATAGAAGAAAATAATGTAGCAGAAGATAATTATGATTACCCAGTTTCAGAGGATATGATGCATTATGATTCAGAAGAACAACCTTTGAATAATGATTATCCTGTATCTGGCGATGGAGATACTCCAGAAAACGAAGAAGAATTAATTCTAGGACGTAGATTAACACCAAAATCTTATTATAGAGCTTAATTTCTTCAATAGAATTTATAATTCTTAAAATGAAAGATGGTGAAAAGAAATGAAAAAGGGCAAAAAATGGTATAAGTCATTTAGTAACTGGCTAATCATTGTGGCTTGTGTCATACTAATACCTGTATTGGTAATGAATATAAGTATTATGTTTCAAGCAAAAAAGAATGAAAGTGCTGTCCCAAGTATATTCGGATTTAAGCCATTCATTGTTCTATCTGGCTCAATGGAAACAGAAATACATAAAGGTGATATGATTATAACCAAAATAGTAGACCCTGCATCACTAGGAGTAGATGATGTCATCGCTTTTAGAGATGCAGAGGATACTGTTACTACACATAGGATTATCGATGTTGTGGTAGAGGAAGGCCAAACTTACTTTATTACAAAGGGAGATAACAATAGTACCCAAGATAGAAACTTGGTAGAACTAAGTGATGTAGAAGGTTTATATATAGGAAGAATTCCTGGGATTGGTTCGATGATGAATAGTTTATCAGAACCAACAACAATTATTATTGTTGTGCTTGGAATTACGATAATATTTGTAATCGGCTTTACAATTTCTAGTAAGAAACAAAGAGAAGCCGAAAGAAAAGAATTCTTAGAATACAAAAGAATGAAGGAACAACAAGAAAATTCTAAGGAAAATAAAAAATAAGTCCTAAAGACTTAAGTAAATTCGGTAAATGGCCTTATAGGCATTTACATAGATGTGGAAGTAACATAACTTCCTGTCGCATAACAGATAAGTTATGCAATATAAAAAGAATTACTTAGGAGGGGAGGTGAAAAAGAATGAAAAAGAGAACAATGGTACTAGGTGGTTTATTAATGGCAGTTGCTATTACTGGTTATTCAGTAAGTGGAACTTATGCTAAATACATTTCTGGTATTGATGAAACTGATGAAGCAAGAGTTGCTAAATGGTCTTTCGGAGAAGGATTAAATGAAGCGGGTGTTGCAGATTTATTCAAATCATCTTATACACTTAAGAAAGATGGATGTACTGGAACTAAATGTGATTACACTTATGTTGTATCAAGCGATACTTCTGATGTTATTGCTCCAGGAACAAATGGTGAATATACATTCGAAATTAATGGTGAAATGGAAACAAATTACATTTTAAATATTGCTATTGATGGTGATAATACTTATAATACTGTAACATTAACAAATGGTGAAATACTTTCAGCTAGTGATTTAGGTTCTTTAAATGCTAGCGACATTGCTTATAATCCATTACGTTTTAGATTATATAAACATAATATTGATTCAACAACTGGTACAGATAATACTACTGATACTGATAAAGGTTATTGGTTAACTTATGATGAGTTTATCGCTGCTTTCAAGAAAATGTTCAATCCAGGAACAACTACTACATCATCTAAGAAAGTTAACAATCCATTATATGTACAAGCGGCCAATAATAATATTGATTTAGGAACTTATACTATTGAATGGGCATGGTCATTTGATTATGCTGATTTAGCAGCTAACTATAATGCATCAACATCAACTAAAACTCAAGATGCAGTTATAGCTAATGCACATGCAGCTCAAATAGGAATTGGTTCATTAACTACTTCAAAGAAAGTAGAAGCTTATACTGCAACTATTAATAAATATGATACTTTATTAGGTAACTCAATTATTGATGGTGTAAAAACATACAATGGTATGTCAGATGCTACTACTACAGCTGCAAAGAAGAAAGAAGAATATAAGAAGTCTGGTGCATATAAAAACGTTAGCTTAAATGTTAACATTAGTGCTACACAAACTACTTGTGAAGCAGGTACATTAGTTAGTGATTGTACTAAATAATGAATGTAAATTAACTAGGAAGTTTAATTTAACTTCCAAATAAGCCTATGATAGTTCGTAGGTTTATTTGAAAATTAAATTGTATGGCAAAGGAGGGGTACAGATATGGACGATGATTATAATATTAATTATAAAAAGCAAAATGATGAA
Organism: uncultured Bacilli bacterium; assembly: GCA_949025205.1. Lineage (GTDB taxonomy): Bacteria > Bacillota_I > Bacilli_A > RF39 > UBA660 > MGBC108787. The sequence goes on from CARMXJ010000002.1 coordinate 37,928, forward strand.
GACAAAAAGCGTAGAAGAATCATTATCTACATTATCATTATTATTATTATATTGCTTTCTTTAATCACAAGTTGTAGCTGTACATCAAAGTTCTTTGGCAAAATTGGAGATTTATTTCGAAATGAAGGACAATATACAATTGATAAAGATTCAGATAACCACGAAGTGATTAAAAATCAAGAATTAAAATTTGATACCGATTATGTAGAAATGTCTTTAAGTGATACAAATACCAAAATTGGATTTAGTTATACTAATATTAATCCAAAAGGATTTACTTGTTCGACAAGTGATGCAGAAATTGCTACTTGTTATGTAATTAACAATTATGTCGTTGTAATTCCTAAAAAGATTGGGGAAGTTACTATCTACTTACAAACGACAACCAATGGTAAAGTGTATGAAGCAACTACTCAAGTATCTATTTTAGATATTACAAGAGCAATTGAACTTGAAAGTGTTAGTGGAACAATCAATTTAAATAAAACAAAAGAAAAAGAAGTAGTGTACAGGCTTATTGGTCTTGTTGGAGAAGTAAGTTTAACAATAAGTGATGAGAGCGTTGCAACAGCAGTAGCGCAAGATGGTATTTTAAAAATCACTGGATTAAAAGTAGGTACTGCAACAATTACTTTATCCATTACTTATAATGACCGAGTTTATACAAATACATACACAATAAATGTTACAAAAGGTACTATTTCAACCGATACCACAAAACCCGGAGGTTCTACAACAACTCCAGGAGAAGAAAATCCTAGTACGCCAAGTGTAGACCAAAAAGAAAGTGACAGCTCTCTTAGAAGTTTAACAACAAATAAAGGGACATTAACACCAAACTTTACAAGTAATCAAAAGTACTATGAAATTGGAGTTGGCTTTTGGACATGGAGAATCAGTTTAAAAGCACAACCAACAAGTACGAAAGCCAAACTTACTTATACCTTTAATGGACAAACAGTAGATTCACTGGATAGATTAAAACTAAATACTGGGGATAATGTTGTTGTTATTACAGTAACATCAGAAGATGGAAGACATAAAAGTGTTTATACAGTTGTCATTAATAGAGCAAAATCAAGTCAAAATTACTTAAAGAGTTTAACAACAAGTGCGGGTGATATTGGATTTGATAAAAACAAGCTTATCTATGATGTAGTTGTGGATAACGATGTAAATAGCATCGATTTAACGGCTATTCCAAAGAGTAAGAAAGCAACATTAACATATACGTTTAATGGAGTTGTAGTAACTTCTTTAAATGATTTAAAATTAAAAGAAGGATTAAATGTAGTTAAAATAACAGTAACAGCAGAAAATGGTAGTACAAGAGTTTATACTGTAAATATAACTCGTAAGAATAATAGTGGTGTGATTGAGGATGATAGTTTACTTAAGAATTTAACGATTTCTAAGGGGACTTTAAATTTTGACCCTTATATCAAAGATTATTTAGTGGGAGTAACTTATGATGTAGATAAAGTAGTGTTAAGTGCTACAACAAATAATGAAAATGCTGTAGTTACTTATACTTATGGTAATACAACGATAAAAGGAAAAGATTGTGAATTGCCTTTACAAGTAGGAGACAATAAAGTGGTTGTTACTGTAACAGTAGGAAGTAAAACAAGCCAATATACAGTGATTGTAAATAGAGCAAAAGAAAGTGGAGATAGTGCTCTTAAAAGTTTAACAACAAGTGTTGGGATATTAAAACCAGTGTTTGCAGAAGATACCCTTTCTTATGATGTATTTGTGGGTGCTAGTACAGATAAGATAACTTTAACAGCTGAACCAAAAGATGAAAGAGCAAAACTTGCCTTTACACTTAACGGAAAAACAGTGGATAATTTAAAAGATTTAGAATTAAAACCTGGAAAAAACAAGGTTACGATTACAGTAACGGCTCCAGATGGTACTTCTAGAACATATGAAGTTATCATTTATAGAGATGATGATGAATCTAAATCAAATATTAGTACTTTAGATAGTATTACAATAGATGGTAATTTAATACCAGATTTTAAATCAAATGAAACAAATTATATAGTAAAAACAAATGAATCCCTTATTTCTTTTGAAGCACAAAAAACAGACCCAAAATCAACTGCAGAGTATACTTATAATGGAAAACCAATTACAGAAGAAGAATTAAAGAATTTAAATTTAAAACTAGGAGATAACATTATAACAATTACCGTTACGGCTGAAAATGGTATTGATAGTACCGTTTATACAGTCAATATAATTAAAACAGAGGATGTTACAGAGCCTATTTATAAAATTGATATTTTAGATACTCTAAATCCGCATTACTTAGAAGAAGCACCATTTGTTATTTACTATACAGTAAGTGATGAAGAAGGAAATCCAGTAAGTGATGTTGATAAGATTAAAGTGACTTTCAGCGATTTATTTACGGTAAGTATTCAAAAAACAGATATACCTGGACAAGGAAGAATCATTCTAACCCCTAAAAATGTCGATTTAAGTTCGATTATGGGTAAAGAACTCACTCTAACAGCACAATATAAAGATAAAACGGATGCAACAACTTTAGTATTTGATTGTAAGGATTATGTATTATATACCTATAAGAGTATGTATACAATTAGTTCTACGATGAAAGATTGGAATCTAGTTTTAAATACCAACTTCTTTACAGATATCGTTACTTCAAAAAATATAACAAATGGAGTACATTATGAAAGTACAAATCCAAACTTTTATATAGAAGCAACAACAGATAGTGATTTAATCACTTTAGGAAAAGGGGATTTAAGTTCCATAAATTCTTTAACTGTCAAAGTAAAACCAGTGCAAGATGATGCTGGAGAAGCTGTTGTTCATATTAAAGGTTACTATTATGGAAAATTCATTGAATTTGATGTTCTTCTTAAAATTACAAAAGACTATGTTGTCACGATTGATGCGATGGATGGTTATTTCGATGCTTTGACAACTAAGTTTGAATTTATTATTCCAGCAGGTGGGTCTTTAGATTTAGCGAAATATAAACCAACAAAAGTGGATAAAGAAAATTGTATTTACTACGAACTTGATTATTATAAAGATGATTCAAATAACGTTTATAAAGATTTTACAAATCCACTAGTAATTAACGATAATCTAAACTTATATGCTGTTTATAAAGAAACAGAAAATAGAGAAGATGTTTCGGGAACTTCTTTAAGATATTACTTAAAGGATATTGATTTATTCTATAACGATGCATATTTTAAAGAATATGGAGAAGAAAAAGTAATTTATCCAGGAGCTAAAGGTTCTTATGTTGTTACTCTAACAAACAATATTGCCGATGAAATCAAAATCAAAGGAATTACATTAGAAGAAGAAACTATCTGTATAGAAGATGGCGATGTAAATGGATGTTTAAATATGGGATATGTGATTCGACAAACTTATCCAAAACAAGATTACTATTATGGAACTGCCACTCAGTTTGCTATCTTAAACAAAGATGCAGAAGCTGGTTCTTATAGAAATTTAGACAATTCTTATCATGTAAAAAATATTGCTTTAAGTGGTGATAAAATCATTGATTTGAAAAGAGGAGAATCGATTGAATTATCCATTGTTTGGGAATGGGCATATGAAACTTATATTACAGATGCATCTGGTAAACAAGTAGTAGATAAACAAAATGATGCATTAGATACTGCGATTGGTTCTTTCGTTGCTAAAAGTAAAACAAATAAAAGCATTAACGATAAATACCGGTTCTTATTAAGTTTTGAATATGACATTATAGACAATGTCTGCGAGAAGTAGAGGGGTTAACAAATGAAAATAATAAAAAGGATATTTATTACAATTCTTACACTTCTTTTGGTGCTAGTCTTCTTGTTTAATGCTTATACATTTTACTCAGTAAAGGTGTTAGGCAAGGATTTAGCAACCATTAATGGCTATGCCGTTTTAGAAGTCGTCTCTGGTTCAATGGAACCAACTATCCACATTGGAGATATGATAATCATTAACACCAAAGAAACGAATTTCAAGGAAAATGATATCGTAACTTTCTATGATGTAAATGGTTCCTTTGTAACCCATAGAATTCTTTCTATCGAAGGAGAAGAAATGGTGACCAAAGGAGACTATAACAACACGGTAGATGAGGCGATGCCTCTATCAAATATAGTTGGAAAATTTGTGTTCCGTTTAAATGGTACCGGAAAATTAATCGCTGCCTTTAAAAAGCCATTTGTTATGGTAATGGTTCTTGTAATTGGCATTATGGTTTGTTTCTTAATTAGTACCGATAAAGATGGAAAACCAATTCTTTCAGAAGAAGAAAAAGAATTTAGAGAATTTCAAAAAAAGAAATTAAATTCCTCTAAAGATGAAAAAGTAATAAATAAAAAAGATACTAGTGTAAAAGAAAAAGAAAAGAAAAAAGATACTGTTTTAGAAAAAGGTAAAACAGAAGAACCAAAAGAAAAAACAACAAAGAATAAAAGTTCTGTGAACAAAAAAGAGTCTCCAGATGCAAAAACAACTCGTACTGTAAATAAAAAAACGAGTGAAAATACAAAAGAAAAAAATAAAACAGTACCTGAAAAAAACAAAAATAAAATGACAAATAAAAAAAAGAAGAAAAAGAAAAAGTAGGTGAAAACAAATGAAAGCATTATTACAGAGTAAGAGATTTCGTTCAAACTTATATAAATGGTTATTTATGTATGCAGGAGTTATGTTACTTCTTACTACTGTAATAACCTACTCAAGATATATATCTGGATTGCAAGAAAAAGATGATGCTAGGTCTGCTAAATTTAATGTTTTCATTAATGAAAATTGTCCAATAGATGAAGCAGGAGAGAAAATCGCTTGTAACAAAGGTTCTGCTTTAGTGGTAAATGAACTTGAGTATTACTTTACAGTAGACACAAGAGAACTAGAAGTTAAAACAAAGTTTATATTATCGATTTTAATTGATGAAAACTTTAAAATTAATAAATTAGAAACTGTTGATAAGTATGGTATGACATTGAGCACCATATGCGATAGTGCAGTGGCAGGTAGTGTGTGCACTATTAGTAGCTATGCCAAAAAAGCGCATAAGAATATTTATTCTTTACCAGTTACTTACATTGGAGCAGAAGCAGGTATGGGTAATGTTACAGATTACAAAGTAACCGTTCAATATAATGGAGAGATTACAGAGTATAAAACTTTACACCAATACCAAGAACTGTTAACTATTGGTTACTCAGCAGAACAGATAACAAAATAAAAATGGAAATAGAGAGAGGAGGGATACCTTGAACAAAGAAAGAAAATTCTACAAAAAAGTAGAATATCATCGAAAGGTTGGTGCAGCAGTAGCAAGTACATTATTAGTACTCGGAATTGCTAGTACAGCGGTTTATCCAGAATCCCATTCAAAATACTGGGATGATAAACCAGAAGTATTATCGTATGGTGGTACATTACATCCAACGTATAAACAAGATCTTGATTTATATGTACTGGGAAATAATCCACCACCACCTGATATTCATGATGCGAATTATCAGTCGAATTATCAAGACGTTTATTTCAAATTTTCGTTTGATCGAAATGAAGCAGTACAGGAAGATGTTGTTGATAAGTATTCGATAATTGTTCCAAAAACTGCTTGTAGTATTGTTAATATTAATGGTACAGAAACAAGTAGTGGAGAAATCGTTTCAAATGGTAAAGTAGATGTAACGAAATATAAAAATTATAGAGTTACCTACGATACTGCAAGTAATGACACTACAACCGTAATTATGAAATGTGATGTAGATAAAATTACGGATAAAAAGACAAATAAATTAAATGTTTCCGTACAAATTAAAGAAACAATTGGAGAAGGACCACAGTTCTTATACCAAGAAGGAAAATTTAATAGAACATTATCTGAGTATTATAAAAATTATCCTCTTCCTTATACAGGACTAGAATGGACAGATGATTATTTAGTATTACCTGAGGACTTATTAACAAGAGATCCAAATTTCTTAAGTAACTTGTTAAATGATCCTTCGGACACAGCAATTAAATTAAGAAGTTATTTACCAAATAATTTTAACTATAATCAATCTGTTAATGATTTGTACACGATATTTAAAAATATCTGGTTACAATATGTTGTTGGAGATTCTAGCAAGTACGCTATTTATAAAGCTGAGATTATCAATTATATTACTAATCCTTATTATGATTCTGATACTATTAAAGCAGTAGAAGAGTTATTACCTGGATTTAGAATAAATGAATATAATTCCTATGATGCAACAAGCGACACATATAAAAACATATATAAATATGAATTGGTTGATAATCTAGTAGGATATGCTAGGACATATCGATATAAAAATGGAGCTAATACTGGGTTAGTATATTTCTCAAGTGCGGATCCTAAAGTGATTGATAGTGCATTTAGGTATTATATACAAAATTATATTTATCCTTCAAATGGTTCGGAAAAAATAAATCCTAATGCTCAATTGTTACTAGATTATATCGATTCATACAAACAGAAAAATATTTCTTATATGGATAAAGATGTAAATGGAAATCCGACAAATCCAATTCCTGGATTAAGGTATGTTGAAAAATCTAGAGTTGTAGATAATCTGGTATATATGGAACCTGAAATTACATTAATCCCAGATTTATTGAATTATGCTTATAATACAATAAATCATATTATTCGAATTCCTTTTGGAAGTAAAGGATCTATGTTGGATATGTATATATATGGATTAACTAGCATATATGAAGATGCCTTATCAGATAGTTTATTTAAAACTATTACAGATGATGAAAATCAACCTGTTTATCAGTCAGTTCTAAAAAACAATCGGAGCGAGAATCCTAAGAAGTCGTTTAATGATTATTTCGTATATTATGACAAAGTAGATGAAACTAACGAAGAGAATAACAAGTATGTGTTAATCAATGTATATTCGGATGGGGTGGCATATAATTATGTCGATGTTAAAATACTACCGTTCGAAAGGACAAGTAATACAACAATAAGTATTATGATTGACCCAAAAGAATATGAAAAACAAGATGAAAATATTGAGGATACATTATTAGAAGTTATTAAAAGCTTAGATAAGCACTTTGGTAGTACTGAACATGATAGCTGGGAAGCAAATATAGGAAGTCCTTCTGTTACGAATCCAATAATTGGTGATAGTCATATTGAAATTGAATATGATGAAAATGATCCAGATATAATTGTAAGCATTCTATATAATGTCGATGTTCCTCTTCCAAGTGTTACACCTCCGAGTGGAGATGAACCAGGAGAAGAAGATGCATTTAGTCCAGTTCCTGATATTCCTAGTGAGGATCATCAAGGAACTGAAGAAGATGATGTAGCGTTAAGTCCAGCTCCAGATGAAGGTAACTTAGGAAATGAGAATGAAGAAATTTCTGATTTACCTGTTGGAGATAATGAAACGGATCTAGATACGACAATACCTGATGAGGATGAAACAATTCCTCCAACTGAGAAAGTCGAAAAAACGGAAGTTGATGAAAAAACAAATAAAGATACTTCAAATGATATACTAAATAGCGATTCTGATAGTATTTTAAATAATAAAGAAAATACAAAAGAGGATGCATTAAAATTAGAAACGGAAAATAATCCGATTTTAAAACCAGAATCGAATACAGATTCTAAAAAACAAATAACAAATTCAGATGTTTCTGATAAAGTATTAGAAACAGAAAGTGAACAAGTTCTTAGTACAACTTCAAATGTAGATATTGGAGCACCGCCAAGTGGAGGTGTAAATAATACAATAGATACAGGAATAGAAGTGGTACCTAGTGGACTTACAAATACTATAAATAATACAGGACCTGGCTTAACAGGTTAGAGATTTATTTTGAGTTTCGGTATTTTTCTAAAATTTATTTTAGTACCGGTTAAAATAAATTGTCATGAGCTCGACTTGAAAAATAAAGGAGACTCAGAATTTTAAATATAAAATTGTTATAATGCATTTAACAAAATAAGAGTAGGTAGGAACAACCTACTTTTATTTTGGTCAAAAAGTCCTTGTTAACTTTTGCTTGACATTTGTTTACTTTTAGGTTAGAATAAAAAACGTTTTAAAGGGGTAATGGATATGAAAGTGAAAAATATTAAAAAAACTAATAAAAAGTTAGAAATGAAGATGCAAAAGAATAAAATTTTTTTAATGCGAGTGATACAAAGATGTGCTTTTTTGTGTAGTCCAGTATTTTTTGCAGCATTTTCTAATTTATTTTTAGATAGTATGACTAAACGTGATTTTAAAAATATAAATGAAGTAGGTATGTGGTTTTTGCTTACAAGTAGTGTAGTTGTTTCTACTGTATTTACTACGGAGCTTTTAGAAGAAAATGAAAATATAAATCAAGTAACGCAAACACCTAAAAAAGTATTGAAGAAAAGAAAACCTAGCAATTCTATTCAAAAACAAATGTTAAAAAGACATAAAGCACAGTTAAATATTTATAAAATCTTGCGTGCTCTTAGTTTTTCCATCTATACACTTTTTCCAGCTATAAGTGCTCAAAAAATATTTGAATATTTAACAAATGCACAAGGAGAAGATTTATCTAAGGCTGTATCTTTTGGGTTAGTGACGATAGCATCATTTGCTAGTACTATTAAATGTAATAATTTAGTATATAGTGAGTATAAGGAAAATTTTGAACAAGAAAAAGAAATGCATCATGAAGAAGATTTAGATATTATCGATTTGGATACAGAAGAAGGAGAACTTCGCCTTTCTAGGTAAATTTTTCTTTTTTTTTAGAAAAAGTATGTTATAATACATGTAACAGATTTTAAGTGGGCAGAACTCCCACTTTTATTATTGATATGAGGTGATTTATGGAAAATATTTTGAAAACAATTCGAGAAAATATTGAAAGTGTTTTAAAAAAAGAAGAAATCGTTGTAGATAGTATTGTATTTGAAACAGAAGGAAAGTATCATTTTTTACGAATTGTCTTGGATAAAACAGGAGGTATTGATTTGGATACTATTGTAATGGCAACAAATTTAATTAATCCTATTTTGGATAAGTTGGATTTAATCGAAGAAGAATATATTTTAGATGTTTTAAGTAAAGAAAGAGGTAATGAATAATGAATGCACAAGAATTTTTAAAAGCACTTGACCACATAGTAGAAGAAAAAAATATAAGCCGCGATGTTGTATTAGAAGCTATGGAATTGGCTCTTGCAACAGCATACAAAAAGAACTTTGATTCTAAGACGAATGTACGAGTAGATATAAACCCAGAAACGGGAGAGATAAAAGTTATTTCTTATTTGGTTGTAGTAGATGATTATGATGATGGCCGTGAGGAAGTAGATGAAGATGGCAATGTAACCAGAATTCCTCCTGAAATTAATGAAGATGCCCAAATTTTACTTGAGGACGCTAGAGAACTTGTTCCAGGTATAAAGGTTGGAGAAACGATCGAAAAAGAAGTTACACCAAAAGATTTTGGACGTGTTGCTACTTCGACAGCTAAACAAGTCATAAATCAAAAAATAAGAGAAGCCGAAAGAAATAGCATCATTGAAGAGTTCGCTGACAAAGAAGGCGAAATGATGGTTGGAATGCTTGCCATGGAAGATAGCAAAAACTATTATGTTGATTTAGGTAGAACACGTGGAATTTTACCAAAGAGTGAAATGATACCAGACGAAGTCGTAACAATGGGTTCAAGCATAAAAGTATATATAAGCAAAGTAGAAGCAACTACAAAAGGCCCTCTTATTTTATTAAGTCGAAAACATTATGGTTTTGTTAGAAGATTATTTGAAACAGAAATACCAGAACTTGTAGATGGAAGTATTATGTTATATGCTTGTGTAAGAGAAGCTGGTATCCGTAGTAAAGTAGCGGTTTATTCTACAAATGAAAAAATAGACCCAATTGGAGCTTGTATCGGAGAGCGAGGAAGCCGTATTGGAAGTATTTTAAAAGAGTTAAATGGTGAACGTGTCGATTTGGTTTTATATAGTGAAGACCCAGCAGAATTTATAAAAAACGCTTTATCTCCTGCTAAAGACGTTATTGTAAATATCCTAGACCCAATGAAAAAAGAGGCACTTGCGATTGTTAATGATGAAAACTTAAGTTTAGCTATTGGGAAAAAAGGAAGCAATGTAAAACTTGCAAGTCGTTTAACAAAATATAAAATTGAAGTAAAAACATTATCTCAAATTAATGCAGAAGGAAATAAGGCAGAATAATTCTATAGGAGGCTTCTATGCAAGTAAAAATATTTTCTCATAAAAGTGACCCAGATGGACTTGGAAGTGTAGTTCTTGCCTCTTTTGCTTACGGAGGGGGGGTTAGTATAACCCTTTGTAAAGGAATAGAAGAGTTAGATGAACAATTAAGCCGTTTTATAGAAGAAAAAGAATATGCACCATTTGAACAAATTTTTGTTACAGATTTATGTCCAAGTAATTTCATTTTGGATTCAATAGATAGTAATGAGGCATTAAAAAATAAAGTTTTTATTTTTGACCATCATAAATCAAGTATGGATAGAATAACAAAAGAATATTCCTTTTTAACAGAAACAGAAATGAAAGAGGAACAAAAGTGTTGTGGTACAAGTTTGTTTTATGAATATTTGGTAAAGCAAAGTAAGCTTTTAGATAAAGAAGCGACAAAAACATTTGTAGAGCTTACAAGACTTCATGATACCTATGAATGGAAAAACGAAAATAATGCAGATGCTTATTATTTGCAAATCCTGTTTCAATTCTTAGGACCTTGGGGATATTTCTATCATTTTAGTAAAAAGTTAGAAAATGAAAATTCGTTTGTCTATACTTTAGAAGAACAAATATGGATAAAAGAACAAATCAGAATAAATCAACAAAAGATAGAAGAAATTGCACATAATATTGTTGTAATAGAAAAAGAAAAAACAAGATATGGAGTATCCATTGCAGACTATGAGTATCGTAATTTACTTGCAGATTATTTTAAAAGTAATGAAAAAAATATAGATGTTTTACTCTTGATTGCTGGAGATGAAAATCGATTTTCCTTCCGTTCTATCAAATCAGAAATAGATGTAAATAAAATAGCTGAGCTTTGTGGCGGAGGAGGTCACCCACAAGCGGCTGGAGGAGAGTTAAACCAAGAAACTTTACGACAAATATTAAAGTTTTTAAACTAAGAAAGGAGTGATTTTTTTGAAACAAAAAAAAATACCTTTACGAATGTGTGTAGTAACACGAGAAAGATTTGAAAAAAGAGAATTATTACGAGTTGTAAGAACGCCCGAGGGAGAAATAAAAATAGATGAATCTGGGAAGATGAATGGCAAAGGAGCTTATTTAAAAAAGACAGAAGAAGTCATAAATAAAGCACGTAAAAATAAAATATTAGATAGAACTTTAGAAGTCGTTGTACCAGATAGTTTGTATGAAGAAATGCTAAGTAGTTTAGAAAAGGAAGGTGAAGCGTTATGATGAGCGTTAGTGAATATGCACAAAGTGTTGATTTATCCGTAGCAGAGGTGCTAAAAAAGGCCCAAGAATTAGGAATAGAAGTAAAGAATTCTAGTGATGAACTCTCAGATGAAGATGTTATTATTTTAGATAATGCTATTAGTTTAATTAGTACCGATACGGAAGCGACTTTAGAAGATAATGATGATATTGATGAAGTAGTGGAAGATATTATGGCTAGTAGTCATATTGCAGCTATAAATGATACAGAGAAAAAACAAAAATTAAAGAAGAAGAGTCAAATTGCAAGTAGTAAAGAAGAATACATGAACAAACGTAAAGAAATGTATAAACATAAAGAAAAGTTAATGACAAATAGTGCGGATGAAAATGTCGTTCTTTACAAAGAAAATATGAGTGTCAAAGAACTTGCAGATGCCTTAGATGTAAATGCCAATGATATTATTAAAAAGCTTATGGGACTTGGTTTAATGGTCAGTTTAAATCAAGCAATTGATTATGAAAATGCTTCTTTAATTGCTATGGATTATAATAAAACACTTAAAAAGGAAGAAACGCAAAATGTAGCTAATTTTGAAGAATATGAAATAACCGATAATGAAAGTGATTTAGTAAGCAGACCTCCTGTTGTTACGATTATGGGACATGTTGACCATGGAAAGACAAGCTTACTCGATTATATAAGACATTCTAAAGTAACGGAATCAGAATTTGGAGGAATTACGCAACATATTGGTGCTTATCAAGTAGAACATAATAATAGCTTAATTACGTTTATTGACACACCTGGACATGCGGCATTTACAGAAATGCGAGCAAGAGGGGCAAGTGTTACGGATATCGTTATTATTATTGTTGCGGCAGATGATGGGGTAATGCCTCAAACAAAAGAAGCAATTGACCATGCGAAAGCTGCAAATGTTCCAATTGTTGTTGCTGTTAATAAAATTGATAAACCAGAAGCGAATAAAGAACGTATTCGCCAAGAGATGAGTGAAGCAGGTATCACTCCAGAGGAATGGGGTGGAGAGTATCCATTTGTTGATATTTCTGCCGTAACAGGAGAAGGAATTGATTTACTTTTAGAAACGATTCAAACCATTAGTGAAGTAGAAAATTTTAAAGCAAATCCAAACCGCTATGCTGTTGGTTCTGTTATTGAAAGCCGTGTGGATAAAAACATTGGAGGAGTTGCATCTCTTTTAATTCAAAATGGTACACTTCGTTTAGGAGACCCTGTGGTTGTTGGAACTTGCTTTGGTAAAGTACGTACAATGAAAAATGATTTAGGAGAATCAATTGTAAGTGCTGGACCTTCTACGCCAGTTGAAATTACAGGTTTATCCGATAACCCAAGTGCTGGAGATAAATTCATGGCCTTTGAAACGGAGAGTGAGGCAAAAAGCGTTGCTAGTAAAAGAGCTTCTTTAGCAAGGGAAGCAAAATTAACAAGTACAACCATGTCTTTAGATGATTTGTTTAGCAAAATTAGTGCTGGCCAAAAAGAAATTAATGTTGTTTTAAAAACAGATGTCCGTGGAAGTGAAGAAGCGGTTCGTAATGCTTTAGAAAAAATTGATGTAGAAGGTGTTAAAGTAAAAGTAATTCGTAGTGGTATTGGAACGATTACGGAAAGTGACGTGGTTTTAGCGCAAGCCAGCAATGCTATTATCATTGGATTTAATGTTAGTCCTTCTAGTATTACTAAAGAAGTAGCAAAAGAGTATAATGTAGAAATTAGACTTTATACGATTATTTATAAAGTAGTAGAAGAAATGGAACTTGCTATGAAGGGTATGTTAGACCCAGAATTTGAAGAAAGTGCACTTGGAACTGCTACTATTCGTAAGATATTTAAATTTTCAAAAGTTGGAAATATTGCAGGTTCTTATGTAACAGAAGGTGTTATTAAAAATGGAGCACAAGCAAGACTTATTCGTGATGGCATTGTTCTATACGATGGTAAAATTGCAAGTGTTCAAAGAGAAAAAGATGTAGCAAAAGAAGTGAAAAAAGGATTTGAATGTGGTATTACTTTAGAGAATTTTATTGATATTAAAGAAGGAGACGTTATCGAAGCGTATGAAATGGTTGAGGTGAAGAGGTAGTGAGTGTAAAAACAAAACGCATCGCATCGGAACTTGTGAAAACCATTAGTGAAATTCTAATGGAAGAAGCAAGGGATTCTCTTTTAAAAACCATCACCATTACAGCAGCTGATGTAGCGCCAGATTTGTCTTTTGCAAAAGTGTATTTTACCAGTTTAACGGATAGGGACCATAAAAGTTTGGAACATGAAATGGAAGAGGCTTCTTCTTTTATACGAACACAAGTAGCAGAAAAAATGGATATGCGCAATACGCCAAAGTTAAAGTTTGTGTACGATGAATCGATTGCCTATGGAGAAAAGATAGAGAAAATTTTAAAAGAAATAAATGAGAATGAATAAAAAGAAATTAGGAAAGGAATGAATAGTAAGATGAATAATAATGTAAATGAAAATACACCCATTGAAAATCTAGGGTTATCAACCGCTATAGTTGTAGATCTTAAAGGTTATGGTCCTATTAACACTTTAGGTGAATTATTGCATTTAAGTACCATGGAATTGTTATCCATTGATGGACTTTCTTTAATCAGTATTTTAAAAATAAATGAAGTATTAAATGGCTATGGATATCATTTACAAGAGGAAGAAGTTATTGATACATCAGACTTACATGATGCAACTCGATTATCAAAAATTACGCAATGTCGTAATCTATTAAGTGAAAGAAATAAGATAAAAGGAAAACCGGGATTTGAATATGATGAAATAGCTTTAAATTATCAAATCGAAAAAATCATTGCAGAAATTAAAGATTTAAGAGATAAAGCAGAAACTTCTATTAATAAAAGATAAATTATGAATGGCATTTTAGTTATAAACAAAGAAAACGGCTTTACTAGTCGCGATGTTATTAACATTTTAAATAAGAAATTTAATACAAAAAAAATAGGGCATACGGGTACACTTGATCCAATGGCAACAGGTGTTTTAGTAGTATGTGTGGGAAGATATACAAAATTAGTAGATAAAATTACAAGTTATGATAAAGAGTATATTGCCTCTATCAAATTTGGTATAAAAACAGATACATTGGATATTACTGGAAAAGTATTGGAAAAAAAAGAAAATGTAGTTGTGGATAAATGTCAACTTATTAACACTTTAAATTCGTTTTTAGGGACAAGTATGCAAGAAGTTCCTAAATATGCAGCTGTTAAAATAAATGGTAAAAAGTTATACGAATATGCTCGAAATAACGAAGAAATCGAGCTTCCAAAAAGAGAGATTGAAGTAAAAGAAATCGAGTTACTCTCTATGGTAAATGATGAAGCAACATTTCGAGTTGTCGTTTCGAAAGGTACCTATATTCGTAGTTTAATTCGAGATATATGTAATTGTTTAAAAGTTATTGGAACTATGTCTTCTTTGGAGAGAACAAGACAAGGAGAGTTTACAATAAATGAATCCTTTACTTTACAAGATGTTAACGCGAATGATTACAAGCTATTAACAGTAGAAGATATATTCTCTTATAAACATTATGTTTTAAATGAAGAAGAATATAAAAAAGTAATGAATGGAGCTTCTTTACAAATAGAGAATAGTGAATCCTTTTTGTTTATGGAATATGAGCATAAAATAATAGCTATTTATCAACAAAAAGAAGATTATTATAAACCTTATTTTATGTTATAAACCGGGATTTATTGTTAAAAATAGGTAAAGAAAAATAAGGGGAATGCCAATTAGGTATTAACCTTTTTACATGTTTTAAATTTGTGATACAAACAAAAATTAAAATAATTCGTTTAAGAGTGTTGAGTTTATTTTTTTTGGAATGTAATTTATAATAAACTAACACTTTTTATTTTGCCATATTTTAAGTACAAGTCCCATAGACTTTGCGTAAGCAATTTGATACAATAATGTGTAACAAATTATTTAGGTGAAGAAAATGAAAAATAAAAATATTTTATATATTGTAATTCCATGTTACAACGAAGAAGCAGTTTTAAAAGAAACTACCAAAAGATTAAAAAAGAAAATGAAAAGTTTGATTGAACAAAAAGTCATTTCAAAGAAAAGTAAAGTCATGTATGTAAACGATGGCAGCAAAGATAAAACTTGGGATTTAATAGAGGAAATTCATAACAAAGAAGAATATTTTACAGGAATTACTTTATCTTGTAATAAAGGACACCAAAATGCACTTTTAGCAGGTTTAATGACGGCCAAGAACTATGCGGATATCATTATCAGTATGGATGCGGATTTACAAGATGATATTGAAGTAATAGATGAAATGTTAGAAAAACATAAAGAAGGAGCAGAAGTAGTGTATGGTGTACGCTCTTCAAGAAAAAAAGACACATTCTTTAAAAAATTTACAGCAGAAGGATTCTATAAATTTATGAAATTAATGGGCGTTAATATTGTTTACAACCACGCCGATTATCGTCTTGCGAGTAAAAAAGTATTAGAAGAATTAGAAAATTACCAAGAAGTAAATTTATTTTTACGTGGCATTTTTCCTCTAATTGGCTTTCCATCTGAAATCGTGTATTACGAACGCCATGAAAGATTTGCTGGAGCCTCAAAATATCCGTTAAAGAAAATGCTTAATTTTGCTTGGGACGGTATTACTTCTTTTAGTATTAAACCATTGCGTTTTATTACCTGTTTAGGTTTTATCATTACTATTTTAAGTGTTTTGGTTCTTTTCTATTCTCTTATCGTAAAAATAATGGGAAATGCAGTTTCTGGCTGGACTTTTATTGTTTGTTCCATATGGCTTGTTGGTGGAATAGAAATGCTTTCTCTTGGAATCATTGGAGAATACATTGGTAAAATTTATAATGAAACCAAAAGAAGACCTCGGTATATTATTGCAAAAAATTTAGAAGAAGAATGATTTATGTGGCGACATAAATTTTTCTTTGTAGAAAAGGTGATTGTATGAAAACAAAAATAGAAAAAATAAAAAAGGAAATAGAAAAACACAATCGAATTCTTATTTTGTTTCTTTTTGTCGCTTGCTACTTATTTGGCTTATCCTTTTTGGGAAGTGTAGGGGTAAACTACGATGAAAAAGCAGAACAAAATATCTTAAAAATGAATATTCTCGAGTACGCACAAGTTTTTGCGGGTGATAGCGACTTAGTTTCCTTTTATAAAGAACAAGGAATTGTACCTATTTACCAAAGTGTAGAAAAAGACCATGGAATTTCACCCTATTACTTATTTACCCCTTTCCTTGCTTTAGATAAAATAAGTGAACATACCCTAAGTTTTGCTTGGCATTTTTATACCTATACTTTATTTTTTATCGGAATCGTTTTTTGTTATTTAGCGGTATTGGAATTATGGGGTTCTAAAAAAGTGGCTATTCTTTCTTCCTTAATTCTCTTTCTAACGCCTAGAATTTTTGCTGATGGATTATACAACAACAAAGACTGTGTCCTATTATCTTTAAGCATCCTATGTTTATACTTTGGTATTCGTTTTATAAAAAAGAAATCTATAAAAAGTGCCTTATCTTTTGGAGCTATTTCCGCTGTTATTTGCAATGTAAAAGTAAGTGGAGGTTTTATCTTTGCGGTTGTAGGAATATTTTATTTAATCGATGTGACCAAAAATAAAAACTGGTCTAAAAAAACATTTGGAGTAGGAGTTACTGCCTTACTATCTTGTATACTTCTTTATCTATTACTAACACCAGCAATATGGGCAGAGGGATTCCACTTACTAGATTTCTTTAAATGGTCTTTGCAAAATAGTGTAAGCTTTTCTAGAAATTATGGATACGTATGGTTTGAAAATACTTTATATGAACATTGGACAAATCCACTTCCTTGGTACTACTTGCCAAAAATTATGTTTTTAACCCTTCCTTTATTTATTTCAATGTTATTTATACTTGGCTTATCTTTTTCGATACAAAACATCTTAAATAAACAAAACCAAAAAGAAAATTTCTTTTGTTTGCTATGTGCTAGTATCATTTTAATTCCTCTTTTTATAGCATTAGTATCCAATCCTAATATCTATAACGGATGGAGACATTTCTACTTTTTATACGGACCTCTAATTATTCTAGTAAGTTATGCCATATTTGTTCTATTCAAAAATAAAAGATTAAAGAAAATGGCATATGTCTTTATTATTTTATGTCTTTTGGTAAATTTCCTTGGCATTATAAAAAATGGGGCCTCTTCTTCTTTGTATTATAACGTGCTAGCAAATAACCCAAGCAAGAACTACGAAATGGATTATTACGGCGTATCTGCAACAAAGGTTCTACAAGATTTAACAACAAAAGAAAAAGAACCAATTTATTTATATGCTTTTGAAAGTTGGGCTGTAAATTGTAACTATGAAGCTCTAAAAAATACTTACAAGGAAAAAATAGTATTATTAAAAACAGAAGAAGAGTTAGAAAATAGTATAAAGAAAGGAATTAAGCCTTACTACTATTATGCCCATGATTATGATAGTAAAGAAAATAAAGCCCATGAATTTGTTAAGGACAAAGAACTAGTAAAAGAATACAAATCATTTCATAATACCTATGCAACCATTTATAAGTAAGGAGTAAAAAATGACAGAACGATTTAAAAAAATAAAAATTGCCAGTATCCTAGGAATAGTTGGCAATATTTTTCTTATGTTTTTAAAAGGAACCATTGGCATGATGACAAAAAGCCAAGCCATGCTAGCAGATGCATTTAATTCTACGAGCGATGTCTTTTCTTCCTTTATGACATTTATCGGCAATAAGATTGCATCCAAACCAAAAGATGAAGACCACAACTTAGGACATGGAAAAGCAGAGTATATTTATTCCATGCTTATTAGTATAGCAATGTTTATTTTAGCCATTGAATCTTTTTCTTCTTCCTTACAATCCTTGATTTTTAAAAAAGAATTTTTATTTTCTAAATGGTTAATTATAGTTTGTATCATCACCATTTCTGTAAAACTTTTCTTATATTTTTATACCCATAAATTATCGAAAAAATACAAAAACATATTGCTTGATGCAAATGCCAAAGACCATAGAAACGATTGTGTAATAACCCTTGCCAATTTAATTTCTTGTATTTTAAGCCTATACAATATTTATATTGTGGATGGTATAGTGGGAATCCTCATTTCCATTTGGATACTTTATACAGCTATCGAAATATTTAAAGAAAGTTATCATGTACTTATGGATGCTTCTATGGACGAAGAAACTAAAGAAAAAATACTTGCGATTATAAAAAATTATCCCGAGATTAAGAAAATAAATCATTTTAATGCAACACCAGTAGGATACAAATACCAAATTACCCTTACGATTTTTGTAGATGGAAACTTATCCACTTTTGAAAGTCATAAAATTGCAGATAAGTTAGAAGATGAAATAGAAGAAAAAGTAGAGGAAATTTATTTATCTGTAATTCACGTAAATCCAATATAAAAAGTTCTAAAGTTTAAAACCTTAGAACTTTTTTATCTGCCTCTTGGCGTATAATCTTCATTTTCTTTTGGTAGGTCTTGAAGCGGAGCTTCAAAATAATTACGAATTTCCTCAGCTTCTTCTATAGATTCAATTTCATAATTAGAAGACACAGAACTCTCCGCCAATTTTTGAAGTATTGCTTCTTCTTCAGGTGTATAACTTGTTTTCTCGTTAGTAACTAAAGAAAAATGATAAGTTGCTATATCCATTTGTGCTTTTATTGCTTGCATATTGTCTTGTAACTTATGAATAAGATCCTTTGTCTTCGCTAATTCTTCCATTTCTGTTGGAGATAAGCTTCCAAGCTTTGCATTTAAAACGTTTAAAGTTTGTTTAAGAGCAATTAAGTTTCTGTTTAAATGAACGATTTGATTTTCAAGCATATTTTCTAAATTCATACATTTCCTCCTTTATTCTATTCTGGTTTTATTATAGAAAATAAAAGCCTCATTTTGCAATTGTATGTCAATTTATTTGACATGATTTTACTGTGTAAGAATAAAAAAGTATGCTATAATGAAAAAAATACAAGGAGTGAATGTTTATGAAAAAAGTAATGGATGCAAATAAAATGTGTTCCAATATCGCGTATTTATTTAGTGAAGTCGCTGCAATATATCCAATAACACCATCAAGTCCTATGGCATCTAATATTGATTATTTAAATCATACTGAAAAAAGAAATTTATATAACCAACATGTAAAGTTAATTGAGATGCAAAGTGAAGCAGGAGCATCGGGTGCCATGCATGGGGCCTTAATTACAGGTTCGCTAGCGACAACATTTACAGCAAGCCAAGGTCTTTTATTGATGCTTCCTAATATGTATAAAATGGCTGGGGAAATGCTTCCTGGAGTCATTCATGTTGCAAGCAGGAGTATTGCTACCCATGCTTTATCCATTTTTGGAGACCATAGTGATATCTATGCCGCACGAGCAACTGGTTTTTGTATGCTTGCTTCAACAAATATAGAGGATGTAAGAGTACTTACCGCTGTAGCTCACCTTGCGGGAGTAAAGGGAAGGCTTCCTTTCTTACACTTTTTTGATGGGTTTAGAACGAGTCATGAACTTCATACCATAGAAGATATTCCCGATACCGAATTTTTACGTTTAATTAATTACGAAGAAATAAACGACTACAAAAAAAGTATGCTAAATGTAGACAAACAAATTCAAAAAGGATTGGCTTCCAATGAAGATATTTATTTTCAAACCGTAGAAGCAAGAAATCAAAATTATAACAATATGCCTTCTATTGTGGCAGATTTAATGGAAAAAGTAAACCAAATCACGAAAACCAACATAAAACCATTCAATTATTATGGAGATGCGAATGCAGAGAATATTATCGTGGCTATGGGAAGTGTAGTGGATACCATAAAATTAGTAGTAGAAGAAGAAAACAAAAAAGGAAAAAAACTTGGAGTGATAGAAGTCCATTTATATCGTCCATTTAGTAAAGACTATTTACTAAAAGTACTTCCAAAAACAATAAAAAGAATCGCTGTACTAGACCGTACCAAAGAAGCAGGTAGCATTGGAGAACCATTATATTTAGATGTAGTAGCTGCTTTAAAAAATACCGATATACAAATTGTGGGAGGTAGATTCGGACTTTCTAGCAAAAATACAACACCAAGTGATATTTACAGTGTCTTTAAAATGTTAGCAGGCACTTTACAAGAAAACTTTACAATTGGCATTACAGATGATGTGACAAATTTAAGCCTACCTTCTGTCGATTACAAAATAGATTTAGAAACACAAGAAATCCTAATCTATGGATTTGGTAGTGATGGTATGGTAAGTGCTAGCAAAGAAATACTAAAAATTGCTTCTGAAAAATTAGACAAAGCAGTCGATGGTTATTTTGAATATGACTCTAAAAAAAGTGGTGGAGTTACCGTTAGCAATCTTCGTTTAAAAAAGAAAGAATTTAACGCTCCCTTTTATGTAACAAATCCAGATTTAGTCATTGTAACCAAAGATGAATACTTTAAAAAGTTTTCAATGCTTGATACGATAAAACCAAACGGTATTCTTCTTATAAATACAACAGATGAAAGAGAACTCGATAAGAAAATAAGTTTACACGACAAACAAATTATTAAAGAAAGAAATATTAATCTTTACATTATAAATGCTACAAAATTAGCAGAGGAAAACCATATCAAAGGAAAAATTAACAAAATTATGGAAGTGTTAATACTAAGTATGTTAAACATAAAAGATGCTGTAAGCCTTGTAGAAGAATCGATAGACAAAACATTCAAAAATAAAGGAGAAGAAGTAATAGAGAACAACAAAAAGGCATTGCAAAGTGCTTTAAAAAATTTGTATCACCTAAACATAACAGAGAATGGTTATGAACAAAAAGAAAATAAAACTTTATTTGAAAAAATAAACAGTCGAGAAGGTGGAAACATTCCTGTAAGTGAATTACTATGTGTAAAAGAAGGTACTTTTGCAGGAGGAACTTCAAAGCTTGAAAAAAGGAAGATTGCAACCTCTGTTGCTAAATGGATTCCAGAAAATTGTATCGAGTGTGGTCGCTGTAGTTTTGTCTGCCCTCATAGTGTAATTCGTTCCTTTAAAACGGAAGATAAAAGCGTTGGAAAACCTATGCTTGGAAACGATAAATATAATTATTTAGTAATCATTAGTGAAGCAGATTGTACAAGTTGTGGTCTGTGTATCAATGTATGTCCTGGAATGAAGGGCAAAAAAGCATTGGAATTTGGTCCATTTGAAGAAGAAAAACAAAAGGTAAGTGACTATTACTTTAATGAATACCAAAATCCTGAAAGTGAAAAGAAAGATACCGTAAAAGACTTAAGCTTTATTAAACCTTATTTTGAATTTAGTGGAGCTTGTGCAGGTTGTGGAGAAACTTCTTATATTCGTCTCCTTACCCAACTTTTTGGAAAAAAATTAGTAATAGCCAATGCAACGGGTTGTTCCAGTATCTATGGAGGAAGCATTCCGTCGACTCCTTACACAATTCCTTGGGCAAACTCTCTATTTGAAGATAACGCCGAATTTGCCTTTGGTATGCTTACTTCTTACAAACAAAAAAGAGAGCAAATTAAAAACATTATGGAGTCATCTTTAAATGCTGTAAATGAGTCAGTACAAGAAAAATTTAAAACTTGGTTAGAAAATAAAGAAGATTTTAAAACGACTTATGCACTAAAAGAGAAATTACAAAAGGCAGAAATACCAAAAGACTTACAAGATTTAATCGACTATATTCCTGCAAGAAGTATATGGGCAATCGGCGGAGATGGCTGGGCTTATGATATTGGTTTTGGAGGTATCGACCATGTGTTATCGAGTGGAGAAAATATTAAAATTTTGGTTTTGGATACAGAGGTATATTCGAATACTGGTGGTCAAATGTCTAAATCATCTAAAGTAGGGCAAGTAGCAGAATTTGCAGATTTTGGAAAACGAAATGCAAAAAAAGATTTGTTTAAAATTGCCATGAGCTATCCTAATTGTTATGCTGCAAGTATTTGTCTGGGTGGAGATTTTAACCAAACTATAAAAGCATTAAAAGAAGCAGAAGCACATAATGGTCCTGCTATCGTTATTGCTTATGCGCCATGTGTAGAGCATGGAATAAAAGGAGGAATGTCTTGCACTACCGAAGAGCAAAAACTAGCATTAGAAGTAGGATATCAACTTTTAATGCGTTATAATCCTTTAGAAGAAAAATTATATTTAGATAGCAAAGAACCAGATTTTGAGCATTATGAAGATTTCTTAAATAATGAAACAAGATACCATGCACTAAAAATTAAAGATGAATCTTTAGCTATAGAACTTTTAAAAATAAATAAAGAAAATGCGATGAAAAGATATCAAGAATATAAAGAAAAAAGTACCAACAATTAGAGTGTTAGTACTTTTTAAATTCCACAAATTTGAAGCTGCCCCCTGAAGACAGCTTCTAAAAGAATAAAAAGGGGTTGACTAGTGTGATACTAGCACCAATTCGCCTTCTCAAGTGAATTGGTGATTTATATCCTAATGGAAAAGGTCATTTTTGTCAACACTTTTTTAACAAAAAATTAAAATTTTTTTTATTTGCTATTTTTTGCAGAGTTAAAGTTTAAATTTATAGACTTTGCTATCTACAAAACTATACATACGTTCTCCTATTTGCTATAATAAAATTACATAGAGGATAAAGGAGAATAGTATGGAACTAAAAGACATAAAAGGTTTAGGACCCAAAAGTATAGAGTTATTAAACAAATTAAATATCTATAAGGTAGAAGATTTAGTTACTTATTATCCTTATCGTTACAATATTTATAAACCAATGAATTTAAAGGATTGCAAAACAGATGACACCATAACCATTAATGCCGTTATTGAATCTACTCCCAAGCTTTCTTATATCAGAAGAAATTTTAATCGACTTTCTTTTAAAGCACTTGCAAGTAACTTACTTATCAACGTTACGATTTTTAATCGTGCTTTTCTTTATAAAAATTTGGATGTAGGAAAAAAGATTTTGTTAATTGGAAAATACAACAACCAAAAAAATGCTTTCGTTGCAAGTGACATGAAATTAACACCTCTTTATGAAACAAAAGTAGAGCCCGTTTATCACATTATAAAAGGACTGAAAAATAATAATATAACTTCGTATATAAGAAGTGCTTTGGAGCTACAAAAAGATTGCATCGATTATATTCCTGAAGAGTTTTTAGAAAAATATAAATTTTTAGACAAACAAAAAGCAATAGAAATTATCCACAATCCAAAAGATATGCAACTTCTAAAACAAGCAAAATTACGCCTTATTTATGAAGAGTTTTTTATCTTTATGTTAAAAATAAACTTTTTAAAAATGAAAAACGATAAAGTATTAGGGTTAAAAAAAGAGTTTAAAGAAGAGCAAGTGGATGCATTTATTAAAAGTCTACCATTTGCATTAACGCTTGACCAACAAACAGCGGTTGAAGACTCTTTAAATGATTTAAAAAGCAACAAGAGAATGAATCGTTTGATACAAGGAGATGTAGGAAGTGGGAAAACCATAGTAGCCACCATTGTTATGTATGCCAATACGCTAAGCGGTTACCAAAGTGCTTTAATGGCTCCAACAGAAATATTAGCAACCCAACACTACGAAACCATAAAAAATGTAATGCAGAACTTTTTCATTTCAGTTGCTTTACTAGTAGGAAGTGTGAAAAAGAAAGAACGTGAACAAATTCTTGACAGATTAAAACAAGGAGAGATTGACATTATAATCGGGACACATGCATTAATTAGTGAGAATGTTACTTTTAAAAACCTAGGTTTGGTCATAACAGATGAACAACACCGTTTTGGCGTAAGCCAACGTGGTAATTTACAAAATAAAGGTGTAAAACCAGATATTATTTACATGAGTGCAACCCCTATTCCCAGAACCTATGCTCTAACCATTTACCAAGACATGGCAACAAGTATTATCAAAACCAAACCAAATGGTCGAAAAGAAATTAAGACTTATGTGAAAAATGAAAGCGAATTAAAAGAAGTATTAAAAAACGTACTAGAAGAAATAAAAAAAGGACACCAAGTGTATGTAGTAGCTCCTTCTATAACAGAAAGAGAAGAGCAAAATATTCACGATGTCGAAAATTTAAAGAAAAGTTTTGACAAAGCTTATCTTGGAAAAATTCCAACTGCCATTTTACATGGCAAGATAAAACAAAAAGAAAAAGAAGAAATTATGAACAAATTTAAAGAAGGGGAAATTAAGATTTTAATAGCGACCACCGTTATAGAAGTAGGAGTAGATGTTAAAAATGCTACCACAATGGTTATCTTTAATGCAGAATTTTTTGGATTAGCAACCCTTCATCAATTAAGGGGAAGAGTCGGAAGAAATGATTTAGATTCTTATTGTTACTTAATCAGCAACCATGATACAGAAAGATTAAAAGTATTAGAAGAAAGCAACGATGGTTTTTATATTAGTGAACAAGACTTTTTAATGCGTCATGCCGGAGACATATTTGGCACTAAACAAAGTGGAGATATGGTCTTTAAAATTGCAGACTTAAAAAAAGATTTTAAAATACTACTTCAAACAAAAAAAGACAGTGAAGAGTTTTTAAAATCAAAAGCTTTGAAACAAGAAAAGTATTTGCATATCTTAAAAGAAATAACAAATATTGATTAAAAAAGAAATATTCCATATAATGAAAATAGGAGGAGTATATGAACAGAATAGAAATAAAGGAAAAAGCAAAAGAAATAGTAAAAGAAAAATGGAAAAGTTTTTGGGGTGGCTATCTTGTTATTTTAGCTATATCATTACTATGTGGAGTAGCAATAGAAATTTTATTTAACAAAAACTCTATTATGTATAGTGTCCTTACCCTAGTTGTTTCCTTTTTTACGATGACATTAACAGTAGGATTTTACTCGTTTGTCTTAAAAATGGTTCGTGGAGAAGAATACAGTAGAGAAGATATTTTTAAATACATTGGAGCTGTTTTACCTATTGCAACTATTAGTATTTTAGTATTCTTATTTACCTTTTTATGGAGCATCTTACTTATTATTCCTGGAATCATTGCAGCTCTTGGGTATACAATGGCTTATTTGATTTATGTGGACAGTGAAGAAATGCTTCCAATGGAATACTTAAACAAAAGCAAAGAAATGATGCGAGGCTATAAATGGAATTACTTTGTATTTAATTTAAGTTTCATTGGTTGGATTATATTTTCAGTTATTACTCTTGGATTAGGTCTTATTTTTGTAATTCCTTATGTCACAGTAGCAAACACATTGTATTATGATGAATTAAAAAAATTAAGAGAAAAAGAATAATTGTCTAAATTTAAAAAATTAAGTTGATTTTGTTTGACCATAATGGAAATAGGTTCAGGCCACGTACTTCAGTACGTAAATTCTTAAAGAATTTAGAGACAATTTATTGTCGTCTTCCAAAAAAGGATATATAATAAACAGCCAAGAAGGCGATAAAAATGAGGAAATTAAGTCATGTACAATACGATATAGAGTATCATGTGGTATGGACAACAAAATATAGA
>CARMXJ010000003.1 GCA_949025205.1 uncultured Bacilli bacterium
CATGTTTAGCTATCTAAATTTTAACATGTTTTTTGTTTCCGAACAACTCTAATAAGTACTTTTAAGAGTACTTTTTTTCATGAAAACACACCGCCAACATTTGACTTTACCATCAAATTAGTTTATATTTATATTGATAGTAGGTGGAGATATGAAAAAACGGAACAACCATGGACAAGCATTAGTGGAATATGTATTAATTGTTGCAATCATTAGTGTGATTACGATTGCAGTAGTCAACTATTTTGGAGGATATGTTAAAGATTCTATTACTAAAACCTCTTGTTCTTTAGTAGACCAAGAATACGTACCCGGTGCAAAACCTGGTGAGGGAGAGTGCAAAGAAAAAGAAATAGAGTAACAAAGGGTGATAAAATGTTTTTAAATAAAAAGGGACAAGCATTAGTGGAGTTTGTAATTATATTGCCCATCTTTATATTTATGATATTTGGAGTAATCGATTTAGGAAAAATTTTGTATACCAAAAACAATTTAGAAAGCAAAATGGAAGAAGTAATCACTGCTTACGAAAGCGTGCCAGACATAGCAGAGTTAGAAAAGAAATTGAATTTAGAAAAAGAACACATCACCCTTGCCATCGCAAAAGAAAAAGAGTACATGGAATTTAAATTAGAAAAAGAAATAGATATCGTTACACCAGGGCTAAATAGTATTCTAGGAAATCCCTACCAAATAACAACAAAGCGAGTGATATACAGTGAATAAAAAAGGGCAAACACTGATTCTTTTCGTCATTATAATTCCGGCTTTAATCTTACTTATGGCATTTGTAGTAGATACAGGAATGCTTTTAAAAGAAAACACAAGGCTTTCTAGCACAACCAAAACCATTTTAAAAACGATGTACGATGAAAAAGATAACAGTGGTTTTGAAACCAAAATAAAAAATCTCTACCAAAAAAATAATATTCCAATAGAAAATATAGAAATAAGCACAACAAGCAATAAAATAGTGATTGAAAACAACTATACCATAGAAAGTATCTTCGGACGCATTATAGGAATCAAAGAGTATGCCTTAAAGATAAAAATGAATGCAACCAAAAGGGATGAAAAAATAAAAATAGAGAAAGAATAGAGGGAAAGACATGTCAAGAACAAAAGGAAAATCAGTCTGCATATTCTCTGCTAAAGGAGGCGTAGGCAAAACGGTAACAACCATCAATTTGGCAGGAATATTTGAACATTTAGAAAAAAAAGTATTAATTGTAGACTTAGATTTATCAAGTGGAGGAATTAGTGTTGCTCTAAACCGTGCATTTGAAAAAACAATATACAATTTTGTAGATGATTATAACAATAACAGATACAAAGATTTTTCAAATTATATTACAAAATACGATGATTTTATTGATATCTTACCAAGTCCTAAAGACCCACGCCAAGCAAATAAAATTGATTCCAAATACATCGATATTTTAATCGACAAAGCAGAGTCCAACTACGATATCGTTCTAATTGACACCAACCATATATTAGATGAAATCAATATTGTTACATTAGACAAAGTCGACAATATTTTATTTGTCATGACCAATGACCCACTAGATATCAAAAACATGAAATCCCTTCTTAGTATTTTCCATGATTCCAATATTACCAATTATAGAATTTTATTAAACAACAGTACAAATCCCTTTAAAGACTATTTTTCTATCTTTGACATACGAAACATCATTAAAGCCAATATCGACTATACCATTTCTTCTAGTTTTTACTTAAAAAACATAGACCACTATATTATGAACGGCGATGTTATCACGCTTTTAAAAAGCATGCCGACCACCTTTAATAAAGATTATGAAACCTTTATGACAATGGCCCTAGATACAATTGGAAAACCAGAAACGGAAGAAAAGGAAGAAGTAGAAGAAGGGGATGCAAATGAATAAAACCAGTTTAATGGATGCTTTTAATATTGAAAGAAAAAGCCCTAAAATAGATTCTGTCACAGATTATGAAGTATTTGCAGATAAAAAGCTACTTGACGAACTAAGAACTCGTATCGTTGAAAACATCATTGACAAAGAAGTACCAGAAGAAAAAGGATTAAATGAATTTATAAACGATGAAATCGATGCAACCATTGAAGGGTATGACTTATCGAATTTAGAAAGAAGCCACTTATATAACTTAATTGATAATGAAATCAATGGATATGGACCCATTACAGAACTTCTAAAAGATAAAAACATCACCGAGATTATGGTCAATAGCCCAAATGAAATTTATATTGAAATTGATGGACAACTAATTAAAGACGAAAGTATTTCTTTTATAAATGATGAACATATCGTAAGAACCATCCAAAGATTAATTGAACCTCTTGGAAGAACCATCGATGCGGCCAATCCAATGGTCGATTCAAGACTTCAAGATGGGTCTCGTATCAATGCAGTAATTCCGCCGCTTTCTACCAAAGGTCCTATTATTACCATTCGTAAATTTAAAGAAACAATGGCAAGCATTGAAGACTTAATCCGTATTGGTTCCTTAACACCTTATATGGCTAGATTTTTAGATGCCTCTGTAAGAGGAAAACTAAACATCATTGTCTGTGGAGGAACCGGAAGTGGAAAAACAACCCTTTTAAATATTTTAAGTGGCTTTATTGGTAGTCATGAAAGAATCATTACAATTGAAGATGCTGCCGAACTTCGTTTGCGTCAAGAACATGTGATTTCTCTAGAAACAAGAGTTACCAATTACGATAGTACAGGAGAAGTAACCATAAGAGATTTAGTAAAAAATTCCCTTCGTATGCGTCCTGATAGAATCATTGTGGGAGAAGTAAGAGGAAAAGAAGCCTTCGATATGTTACAAGCCATGAATACAGGACACGACGGTTCCCTAACAACGCTTCATGCAAACGGAGCCCTTGATGCTCTAAACAGACTAGAAACCATGGTTTTAATGAGTGGCTTAGATATTCCAATTAAAGCCATCCGGGAATACATTACCAATGCCATTGACTTAATTGTAAATATTGAAAGAATGAGCGATGGCAAAAGAAAAATTACATCTATTTCAGAAATAGAAGGGTTTGAGGAAGACCGCATAAAATTGCGTGAAATATTTAAATTTACGCCAAAAGGTTTAACCGAAACGGGAGAAGTAGATGGAGAATTTATGCTATACAAACAAACACCACACGTTTATAAAAAAATGATGGCCAGAGGAATTAACGATTTAGAAGATATGTTTGGAAAATCTACCAAGAATTAAAAGAAAGGAGTAACCATTATGAAAGAAGTTATTTTAACTACATTAATTATTCAAATTATTTTAGTACTTCTAATAATAGGAATTCTTTTCTTTGTATTAAAACAAATCCAAGCATCAAAATTAGAAAAAAGATTCGAAGCTTTTAGTTTACAATCCAATAAAGACGTAGAAATTTCTTTTTTTGACCAATTATCCCTTTCTATATGGAAGAAAATTCACAAATTATCCAAAATTTTTAGCCATTCCGCTGTATTATGCGACTATGCCCAAAAATACGACCGTTATATTCCCTATGAAGAACGAGAAAAAAAAGAAAATATGGATTATATCTCGATTAAGTTTGCTTTAGGAATTCTATTTATTCTTTTAAATATAATAAGCTTAGTCTTTTCAGCTCATGTAAATACAATGACTTGTTTACTTTCTTTCCTAATTGGTTTTTTCTTGCCAGACATTGCCCTAGCCATAAAATTTAAAAAGAAAAGAAAACAAATTGAAGAAGATTTACTAAAAGCCATTATTATCATGAACAATAGTTTTAAATCCGGAAGGAATATTATGCAAGCCATTCAAATTGTAAAAACAGAATTAGAAGGACCAATTGCCGATGAATTTGGAAAAATATATCTAGACATTACCTATGGTTTAAGCTTAGAAGTAGTTTTTAATCGTTTTTATGAAAGAGTAAAACTAGAGGATGCCAAATACATTGCTTCTTCCTTAACTTTATTAAACAAAACAGGAGGAAATATTGTAAGTGTTTTTGAAAGCATTGAAAAATCATTCTTTGATAAAAAGAAATTACAAAATGAAATGAATAGTCTTACCGCTGCCAGTGTCTTTGTATTTCGAGTATTAGTGGCATTACCTCTTATTTTTACGCTTGTGATTTTTATTTTAAATCCTACTTATTTTAATCCATTGTTTCAGTCAGGAATCGGCATTTTTATAACTTTAATAATCTTATTTTTGTACATAAATTATATTGTTGTCATTAAAAAAGCAATGAAGGTGAAGATGTAATGAAAAAAAACAAGCATTTTATACACAAAATATATAGACAAAAAACCATAAAACGAATTCAAAGTAAGATGAAGCTTTTAGGCAATAGTCCGAAATATGATGAAGCAACATTCTTAAATACAAGATTAATACTAGCAACACTTTTGTTTTTAGCCCTTTTAATATTATCAAAACATGGATTTATTTTAGCGCCAATCTTAACCATTATATTCTGGCTTTTCTGCGAAACATTTATTTTGGATATTCCTATTAAAAAAAGAGGAAAAAAATTAGAAGAAGAATCTATATTCTTTTTTGAAGTATTGGTCTTAACTCTAGATTCTAGCAGGAATTTAAAAGGAGCTCTGGAACTTACCACTAATAATATTGATAGTGAACTAGCAAGTGAATTTAAACAAACATTAGAAGAAGTAAAATTAGGGAAAAGCTTTACTGAAAGTCTAGAATCCATGAAGGAAAGAATCCCTAGTGATACTATCAAAAATATTATTTTAAATCTAACCGAATCGAGTATATTTGGAAATAGCATCACTGCTTCTTTAAATAACCAATTGGATTACTTAAGAGATAAAAAAATGTTGGAAATAAAAGCAGAGATAGCCAAACTGCCAACCAAGATAAGTGTATTATCCGTCGTGTTTTTTATCCCCATTATGTTACTTATCATTCTAGCCCCTGTTTTAGTAGAATTTTTAATTGGATAGCATCTTTCATAGATGTTCTTTTTTTACTAAATTTTCATAAATGTATGTTAAAATAAAAAACAAACAACTAAGAAGTACTTATGAATTTTTACTAAAAATAAGGAGGTTTCTATGGAATTATTAAAAGAAGAAATGAATCTGAAACAAGAATATGCTTTTATAAATATGACAGAAGAAGAATTTTCTTCAATACTTAAGATTGCTAAAAAAGACAGTCAATTTGAAAAAGCATTTAAAAAATTAATAAATAGCTATTTAGAAGAAAATATGAGTCTTACCATTATGGTAAATTATTTAAAAAATATAAAATGGAATTCTCATACTTCAATAAAGGTACTAAAAGAAAAATTAAATAGCTTTTTTAAAATGTTAGATGATGCTTGTTATGTATTAACACCCAGCGATGCTGAGGCACTTTTAGAACAGCCTATTTTAAAAAAATTATTTGAAAAATATTTTAGTGATAAAAAAGAAATAGAAGAAAAGGTGTTAGATCGTTTTACAGATAATAATACACAATTAGAAATCCTTTGTGATAAATATATGGAACAAAATAAGATACTAAAATTGGTAATAGAAGAGGAAAACGAAAATATAAATAGCATTTATTACCAAGAAATCAGAAAATCAAAATTACTAACAGCGGAACAAGAAATAGAACTAGGAAAAAGAATTGTAGAAGGAGATGAATAAGCCGCGAAAATATTAGCAGAAGCTAATTTGCGTTTGGTTGTTAATATCGCCAAACGTTATGTAGGAAGAGGTCTATTATTTGATGATTTGGTACAAGACGGAAATGAAGGCTTAATGACTGCTGTTAAGAGATTCGATTATAAAAAAGGTTGCAGATTTTCTACATATGCTATGTGGTGGATTAGACAGGCTATTACAAGAAGTCTTGCAAATAATGCTAGAACCATTCGTATCCCTGTTCATAAGGTCGATAGAATTAACAAATTGATCAAAATTGAAAATAATTTGAAAGCGGAATTAGGGTATGAACCAGATGATATCGAAATTGCCGAAAAAATGCAAATTTCAGAAGCAGAAGTAAAAAAGATAAAGAAAATTATCAAAGATAATCAAACAGTTTCCATTGACCAAAAAATCGGAAAAGATGAAGATTCTGGACTGATAGATTTTATACCAGATTCTAAAAATCTTTTTGAAGAAAATGTGATAGAAGAATTAAATACATCAGAAATTTTAGATAAGGCCCAAAAAGCCGTAACTCCTCGTGAATATCAAGTTTTAGATTTGCGATTTGGCATTAGTGATGGGTGTCCAAGAACACTTGAAGAAGTTGGTAATATAATGGGTGTTACAAGAGAAGCAATCCGCTTAATACAAAATAAAGCACTTAGAAAATTAAAGAATAGCCAACGCATCAAAAAATTAAATCCATATGAAACAGAAGCCAAAGAAGCAATAAAAATAAAAGAAACAAATATTTCTAATGTAGAAATAAAAGAGTTTCAAATTCAAGATATTGAAATAAATGCATTTATCTATCTATTAGAATTATTTCCAAGGGAAGATAAAAGGTTGTATTGTAAATTAAAAGGAATAAATTTACATAACAAAATACTACTTAATGTGGCCGGTAAACAATTAAGTTCATGGGAAGCAAGTTTTTTAGAAAGTGTAGAAACAGATTTAAAACAAATGCACCAATTATATTCAAAATTAAAACACCAAAATCAAGAGGAAGAAAAACAAATGCTTTTACATTATATTTCTAAAAAATCTCTACGTTTTCGCTATTTTAATCAAACGTATAAAGAGTTATACCATGCTGTAAGATGTCTATCTACAAAAGAACAAAAGGTACTATACAAAAATCATGGAAAAGACTTGCTTTCTATAGCAAATAAAACCGATAAACTTGAGAACGTTTATAAAAAGTTAGATGCTATTTTTAGAGGAGAAATTAAAATACCTTCTCCACAAGAATATCTATGCAGTATGTTAGAAGAAAACAATATAGATTTAATAAAAAAAGAGGTTTCGAAATTAGATATAGAAGAAAGAAAAGTATTTTATGAAGTACATGGCCTAAATTTAAACGATAATAACTATACAGAAAAAGAGAGTCTATACGAAGCTATTTTAAAGAAATTAAAAAAATCTTTGCATTTTTTGAAACAGGAAAATGAACTTATAAAACTAATAAAAGCACATCCTGAGATTTCTCTAGACTTATGGCACACACTAATAAAAAAACTACCTTCCTACTACCAAGAAATAGTCTATTTTAAGAATGGGAAAGGAGTACTATTAGAAAACAATCCATTTCCTAAAGAAGATTATCAAAAAAGATACACCACTTATCAAAAAGCTATAAAAAAATTAAAAGATATGGTAGAACATCTAGAAGAGACTTTAGAACCATTCTATTCTCAATTTGAAGGAAACACAAAAGAAGAAATTTTTTGGGTCTTATTAAGTTTGAATGAAAATAGAATGAATATCATTTTTAAACATTATGGTGAAAATTTAAAAGAAAAGATTACCCGTAATGAAGAGAATCAATCAATAGTAACACAAAACTACTATAATGCAATGCAAGAAATAAAAAACAAATTAAACAACAATTCTTATTCTAGTTTTATAGAAAAATTTAAAAAAGAAGAGTACGAACCAGTTTTAAAAATTTTAACAAGAGAAGAACTAACGATATTTAACCTATTTCATGGAGAAAATCATGATAAACATTTATTAGTTGAACAAAATGATAGTTATACGATTGCCTACTTATGTAAGAGTTATAAACGAATTATTTCTAAACTAGAAGCAGAAATAACCTTACAAAAGAAACAAATGCAAAAGCAATCTAAGAAAGAAAAAATAACCTTAAGAACTCTTATAGAAGCACATCCAGAAATTGATTTAAAAACATGGTTAAATATTATAAACAGATTATTTCCAAAAGAAAAAGAGGCTGTTTTTATAGTAAATGGCCAAAATTTAGAATTAGACAATGAAGTTGATTTTCTATCAGACCCAACTCTTTACCAAAATTATAGACGTGCGATAAAAAGAATAAAACAAATGATAGAGAATTTAGAAGAGTTTTTAAATCCCTTTTTCTCACAATTTGAAGGACACACAAAAGAAAAAGTTTTTTGGGCTCTTTTAAAAATTAACGAAGAAAATATAAAAAGCATTTTTCTTTGTTATGGAGAAAATTTAGATGAATTAAATATATATGACAAAGAGAATAATCTAACAAAAAACGCTATTCATTATCGATCTATAAAACAAATTAAAAGTGAACTTACTGGTAAAACAATTAAAAAAAGTTTTATCGAAAAGTATAAAAAAGATGAATTTGAACCATTTTTAAGTGAATTAACAGAAGAGGAACTGAGAATATTTATTCTATTTCATGGAAGTAATTACAACACACACTTATTTGTAGAAAAAGATGAACACCACACTATCTCCTATTATTATTGGGAATATCAAAGAATCATCTCCAAATTAGAAGAAAAGATAAAAAACAAACCTAAAAAAGAAATTAACGAAAATAAATTACAATTATTAATGGCTGAGCATCCTGAAATTTCATTAGAGTTATGGCATAAACTTATTAGGAAATTAATTGAAAAGCAACAAAATGCCACTTATCAAAAACACGGAAATACACTAGAAGAAAATAATCCTTATCCAAAAGAAAATTATACTATTTTTTATAGCGAGTACCATAGTGCAATAAAAAATTTAAAAAAGATGGCAGAGCATTTAGAAGAAACTTTAGAACCATTCTATTCTCAAATGGAAGGACACTCTAAAGTAGAAGTTTTTTGGGAATTCCTAAGTTTAAAAGAAAATCAAAGAACAGTTGTCTTTAATCGAAATGGTGCAAATTTAAATGAAATACTCATTTATGATGCACAAGGAAAAACTACATCTACACCAACTTACTATTATATAATTACAACTTTAAAGAAGAGACTAAAAGAATCTAAAAAAAGAAAAACTTTTATTGAAAAATATACAAAATATCAAATTACACAACACATAGATATTTTAAATTCTGAAGAATTACGAATTTTTAATTTATTTCATGGAGAAAATTACAGTGAATACTTACTAGTAGAAGCTGATAGTGAACATACTCTTTTCTATTATTGTGAGGAGTATCAAAAAATCACTTTTAAATTAGAAGAAGAGATTAATAGTCTATCAAGCAAAAAACAAAAAAGAACTAAGTCAAAACAAATAAGAAAAACGCAAAAAGTAACAATAGATGAAAAAATAGCTGTAAATAACGATTATCTTGCAAAACTAGGCTGTTCTTTAGAAATGGCACTGGAATGTATAGAGTTATTAGCAGAAGAAGAAAAAAGAATAATTTATATGAAACGTGGAAAATTTTTAAATGAATTTAATCCTTATCCAAAAGATAGACCATTTTCTTACTATAAAAAATTAGAAGAGCGAGCAACGAATAATTTAAAACATATAATTAAAGATAAAATAAAAAAAGAAAAAGAAAATCAAATGCAAGCATTAGTAGAAACTGAAAAGAAACAAGA
The DNA here is from genome assembly GCA_949025205.1 of uncultured Bacilli bacterium. Lineage (GTDB taxonomy): Bacteria > Bacillota_I > Bacilli_A > RF39 > UBA660 > MGBC108787. The sequence continues at coordinate 9,515 of CARMXJ010000003.1, forward strand.
GGAAATCAAAAAGAGTCTAATGGATGAAAAATTATCTTTGAAAAAAGCAGAGATATTTAATGATTTATTTAAAAAATACCAAGAGATTGTAAATACAAAAATATTAGTAGATTGCATTGATAAGATAGTAGTAAACATTCGCGTATCAAATAGTGAATATATGCATGCAATTGAAAATGAATTATTTGCCAATTTAGCAAACCAATACAAAGAAAATAGGAATACAGAAGAAGGATATATTTTAATGGAACAAATAAAAGAAGTGTTTTTGATGCAAATTAAAACTAAAAATCCTTTATATTCTAAAGAAAAGATTGCAAACGCGATTGAAGAAGTATTTAAATCTTATAACGGAGAAAGAAGTTTTACAGAGGATATTATGCGCTATTTAAAAAAGTCTTAAAAATATTAAGGCTTTTTCTTTGAATAGAATACATGTGTATGGTACAATGAATATGGTGATACTTATGTTTAGTTTTATAACAGGAAAAGTAAAAGAAACAGAAAAGAATTATATAACCTTAGAAAATAATGGAATCGGCTACCAAATATTTGTAGCAAATCCCTTTAGTTTCGAATTAGATACCGAAAAAACGGTTTATATCTTTACTCATATTAGAGAAGATGAATTTTCTTTTTATGGCTTTAACACCAGAGAAGAAAAAGAACTTTTTTTAAGATTAATCAACGTAAAAGGATTAGGTCCTAAAATGGCACTTCCTATGTTTGCTTTAGGAAGTGTATCAGGAATTATGGATGCCATTGATAGAGAAAATATTTTGTATCTAACAAAATTTCCTAAAATCGGCGAAAAAATAGCTCGTCAAATCATATTAGATTTAAAAGGAAAACTTACCCAAAGTGAAAATGTAATAGCGACCGGTTTTGATGAAGTAGTAGAAGTACTAGAAAGTTTAGGATATAAAAATAGTGATATTAAAAAAATACTTCCAAAACTTTCTTCTGACTTAAAAATAGAAGACCAAGTAAAGGAAGCATTAAAACTTTTATTAAAATAGAAAGGATTATTATGGAAGACAGAATTATAAATGCGGAAGAAAAAACAGAAGATGTATTTGAAAAAAACATTCGCCCTCAAGAATTAGATGAATATATTGGTCAAAACGAAATTAAAGAGAATTTACGTGTATTTATCAAAGCGGCTTTAATGCGAGAAGAACCTCTTGACCATGTCTTGTTATATGGCCCTCCAGGCCTAGGAAAAACAACTCTTGCGCATATTATTGCGAACGAACTTGGAACCAATATAAAAACAGCCTCTGGTCCCTCTATCGAAAAAACAGGAGACTTAGCTGCTGTACTTTCCACTTTAGAGCCGGGAGATGTATTATTTATTGATGAAATACACAGGATGCCAAAATTTATTGAAGAAGTTTTGTATCCAGCCATGGAAGACTTTGAAATTGATTTAGTAATTGGAGCAGAAGGAAAGTCAAGAAACATTAAAATTGACTTGCCTCCCTTTACGCTTGTTGGAGCAACCACAAGAGCGGGAGATATATCCTCTCCTTTGCGCGACCGTTTTGGTATTATTTCTAAACTAGAATATTATAAAAAAGAAGAACTAGAAAGCATTATCAAAAGAACAAGCCGTGTTTTAGATATGCCCATTGAAGATGATGCTGCAAAAGAATTAAGTGGCAGATGTAGAAAAACACCACGTATTGCGAATCGCTTATTTAAAAGAGTTCGTGATTTTGCTTTAGTAGAGGGCGATAGTACGATTACAAAAGAACTGGCTATAAAATCATTAGAACGTTTAAAAGTCGATAAATACGGATTAGATTCCATTGACATTGAATACTTAATGAGTTTAATTACCAAATTTAACGGTGGTCCAGTTGGTGTAGAAACCATAGCAACATCAATTGGAGAAGAAGTATCTACCATTGAAGATGTAGTAGAACCATTCTTACTACAAGAAGGATTTATCAAGCGTACTCCAAGAGGTAGAGTAGCAACGGAAAAAGCCTACGACCATTTAAAAATAGATCATAATACAAGTATATTTTAAATAAAAAACAGGAGGACTATTTAAATATGACAACAGAAGATTTTAATTACGATTTACCAGAAGAATTAATTGCTCAAACTCCCTTAAAAGAAAGAAGTGCATCAAAACTTTTAATTATGGATAAAAATACTGGAGAACTAGAAAACAAACAATTTACAGATATTTTAGATTATTTAATACCAGGAGATGTACTCGTTTTAAATAATACAAAAGTAATACCTGCAAGATTAATTGGAGAAAAAGAAGACACGCATGCCACCATTGAACTTTTGCTTTTAAAAAATATTGAAAACGATACTTGGGAATGTTTATCACGTCCCTTTAAAAGATTACATATTGGAACAAAGATTTTCTTTGGTAGTGGTCTACTTGTAGCAGAAGTACAAGAGAAAAAAGAAGATGGAATGGTGATTGTAAACTTTCACTATAAAGGAATTTTTCTAAACATTTTAGACACCTTAGGAGAAATGCCCCTTCCACCATACATTCATGAGAAATTAGAAGAAAAAGACCGTTACCAAACAGTATATGCCAAAAATATAGGAAGTGCAGCAGCACCAACCGCTGGCCTTCACTTTACAGAAGAGTTGCTAAACAAAGCAAAAGAAAAAGGAATTATTATTGCAGAAGTAACACTACACGTAGGACTTGGAACATTTAGGCCTGTGGAAGTAAGTGATGTAAAAAAACATGTCATGCATAGTGAATTTTACCAAATGACAAAAGAAACAGCAGACATTTTAAACCAAGCAAAAAAAGAAAAAAGAAGAATTATTGCAGTGGGAACTACTTCCACTAGAACCCTAGAAACAATCATACAAAAATATAATGAATTCAAAGAATGTGAAGGAAATACCGATATTTTTATTTACCCAGGGTATGAATTTAAAGCGATTGATGCATTAATTACAAATTTTCATCTACCTAAAAGTACATTAGTGATGCTAGTAAGTGCTTTTTCTAAAAAAGAATTCATATTAAATGCGTACAAAGAAGCCATTAAAAAGAAATATCGTTTCTTTTCTTTCGGAGATGCCATGTTTATCAAATAAAAGGAGTACAAGCATATGGAAAAAAATAGATTAATTATTGTAGAAGGACCACAAGGAACAGGAAAAACAACTCTTACCAATTATTTAAGAGATAATATTCCTAGTTCTAATCTTTATAGACTAGCAGGCTCAAAAGATAAAACAATAGAAGGAAAAAAGATAAGCCAAAAAATGTACTATGCCTTACAAGAATATTTAAAAAAGATGGAAAGTATTCCAATGGATTTGATTTTTGACCGAACCTTTTTTACAGAACAAGTATACGCAAGTTTAGGGTATAAAGAATACGAATACAATGACTTATTTGAAACATTCACGAGTATGTTAGACAATTTAAATTATGATATATATTTATTTTTATTATATCTAGAAGATACAGAGCTCTATAAAGAACGTTTAGATAGAAAAGACCATCACAAATACCAAGCATTTAGCATTGAAAGCAGTGTAAAACAACAGATAGAATATCTTCGTATTGGAGAGTTAATAGAAAAAAGAACCAAAATAAAAGTATATCCTATAGCGATGGATAACTTTGACGAAGCATATGAAGGAATAAAAAGAACGTTAAAAATAAAATAAAATTACCGTTTCGGACGAAATTCATCTGTAATGGTAGGATATTTTTCATTATAATAATGTTCTATTTGGCGTAAACGGTCATCGTAGAAAATACCGAATTGTTCTTTAACTCGTTTTTGTATTGCACTTTTATTTAATTCTTCAAAGGAAATTTGTAAAATTTCTAAATTAGGGTCAAATGTTAAAATAAAGAAGAGAAAAGATTCATCACCATAAGCTAAATAAAAATCGTTTGGAGACTTGTAATCATGATTAGCGTGGATTTCATTTAAAACCTGATAAAATAAATCTGCTTTTGAAACACCATCGTGAATCAGATTCCACTTGATTGCAGCATCTTCAATCTCCTTTTTTCTCTTTTCCGTAATTTTCTTAAAACCATAAAATGGTTTGTTATCGTTAAAAAAAGATTTCTTTAACCCTTGTTTATAGTTAATATTCGAGTTTATAGAATCAAGTTCATAATAGTAATTTTTCATATTAAAACCTCTTATGACTCTATTTTATCAAAAAACAAAAGAAAAAACAAATTTTTAGGATGCAAACACAAAAAAAGAATGCTATACTAAAAAACACGAGGTGAAGATATGAGAAAATATACAGAGATAGCGAAAACCGATGGGTCTTTATGGAAACACAGAAATTATAGCAATTTAGAAAAAGAAAAATACCCAAGAGTAGAAACAGTAAAAACCGAAACAGAGGATATATTCCATTACATAGATAAAATACAAATAGGCAGTTTAGAAATTTTTATTGATTTTTCTTGTAATAAGGATGGAAAACCAATCGGCTTTATCACAAATTCTTATTTTGAACAAAAAGACATGCCAGTAGTAGAAGATACCTTTTGGCTACAAAACTACAAAAAAGATTTATTAAATCGAATAATAGTAGATTTGCAAAAAAGGCAAGAAGAACAAACGATTTTAAGATAATAAAAGAAAGGGGTAACTAATGAAACTAGATTTTAAAGTAGAAAAAAAAGAAGAAAACACAAAGGCAAGACTTGGGAAAATAGTTTACAAAGGAAAGACATACGAAACACCTATGTTTATGCCTGTTGGAACACAAGCCACAGTAAAAACACTTTCCCCAGAAGAAGTAGCTTCATGTAACGCTGGCATCATTCTAGCCAATACTTATCATTTGTGGCTAAGACCTGGAGAAGATATCGTAAAAAAAGCCGGTGGACTCCATAAATTTATGAACTACGATGGCCCAATTTTAACAGACTCAGGAGGATTTCAAGTATTTTCATTAGCAAAACCAAAAGATATTTCCGAAGAAGGAGTAGTATTTAAAAATCACTTAAACGGAGATAAATTAATGCTCACTCCTGAAAAATCCATTGAAATTCAAAATAAACTAGATAGCGATATTGCCATGAGCTTTGATGAATGTCCCCCAGCAAGTGCCTCCCATGATTATCTAAAAAACAGTATTGAAAGAACCATTCGTTGGGCAAAACGTGGGCGTGATGCCCATAAAAATGAAAACCAAATGCTTTTTGGTATTGTGCAAGGTGGCCCTTACGAAGACCTACGAAAATATAGTGCTTTAGAAACTGTAAAAATTGGATTTGATGGCTATAGCATCGGGGGTGTAGCAAACGACCACGAAAGCAAAGAAGATATGTACAAAGCTTTTGAATACTCTACCAATTATTTGCCTGAAGATAAACTAAGGTATGCGATGGGAATTGGAGAGCCTATTGATATTATTGAAGGGGTTATCAGAGGAATTGATTTGTTCGATTGCGTAAGTCCAACTCGCTTAGCAAGACACGGACATGCTTTAACAAAATGCGGAAAAATAAACATTAAAAATGCCAAATATAAAGAAGACTTTACACCCATCAGCACCGAATGCGATTGTTATGCTTGTAAAAATTATACCAAAGCGTATATAAAACACTTAATAAACGCGGAAGAAACTTTTGGAGCGAGGCTTTTGTCCATTCACAACATTCGCTTTCTAATATCTTTAACTGAAGAAATAAGAGAAGCAATTAAACAAGATACTTTACTAGAATATCGTGACCAATTTAAAAAAGACTATTTTGGAGATAAAAATGAGCAAAAATAAAATCCTCATCTACGCAACCATGCTTATTATAATATTAACAATCGCAATTCCTTCCACATACAAAGTAATAAAAAAGCACAATGACCGCATGCTAACTTATACAACCAAAAAAATTATAGAAGCAGCAAAAGATTGTTATTATAATGAATCATGTGTAGAAAATGAAATTACATTAAAAGAAATATATGAAAAAACCAGTTTAAACACCATGAGCAATCCCATAACAAAAAAGATATATAGTGAAGAATCTTACGTAGATGTAGAAAGAAACTTCACATTTATAGAAAAGTAGGAGTAGAATGAATAGTAAAGAAGCTTGTCAATTTTTAAAAACTATATTTTTAGCTTATAAAGAAAAAAAGAGCAAAAATGAAATTGATATGAATAACTTAAATTTATTTAAAAATATAATTAATATATATTTAACGAATGTAGAAAAACAAGATATTAATATATTAATTCAAGATTATAAAGAAAAATATATTTTCAATGAATCCAGAATAGAAGAAAATAATTCTTTAGAAGAACAACTAGGCATTGGAGAAGTATACGATTTTATTCAGTCATTTGACTTTAAAAAAGATTACTTCAATTTATTTACAACTTCACTTATAATCCATTCTAAGCTCTATTCAAAATGTGCTTGCCCTGAATTTGGTGGGAAATTAAGGGATACTACAGTTTATTTATTTGATACAAACTATGAAGTCATGGACCCAATGCTTTCTCAAAAATATTTTAATAGTTTAATTCCAATCTCATCTAAGATTTTCGATAGTCTTCAAAACGAACCGGGGGGGGGGTACTTTACGTACATTGATAAATGTATTATACAAACCACAGATTTAATAAAAGCACAACCGTTTGCAGATGGAAACAAAAGAACATTTAGAGCACTTTTAAATCTGCTATTAAAAAAAATTAAAATACCGCCTGTAAATATAGAATTAGATGAAAAAGACCTTTACAAGAATGCGCTTTTAAAAGCAATAAAAGAAAACGATTACACAAAAATCATTCATTTTTATTATTATAAGATATGCGATGCTATTATTACACTAGATATCGAGCAATTATTAAATAATCACGATTTTAAAAGATAAACAAAAGAACGTTTATTCTTTTTTAGTGTTAATCCCAAGCATAGCCCCGAGAACAGAAGTAGCTAGTAAAATAAGATAATACAAAAGACTTCCAACCCGAAATTGAAAGACAGTAAAAATAATATTGAGAAGAAAAAGAACCAAAACAAAAAGTCCCCCCGTTTTTAAACCCGCCATAAATCCTTTTGCTTCCGTTTTTTTACCAGCAAGAAAACCAAAAACAAAAAATACAAGAAGCAAATAGGCAATACTTAAAATGCGTACAACTTTACTAGAAACTAAAAAATAATAGAGTACACTCGCTACAATACTTCCACCTACTAAAAAGCCCAAGAATTTTAAAAGTAAAATCCCATATTCTTTTATATATTTCATAAAATCACCTATAAAACTATATGTCTTTGATTAAAAACTTATGAAACAAACCATAATAAAGTTGGAAGGTGAAAAACATGGAACTATTAACGATTGTTTTAAGAACAACATTTTTTTATTTCTTTATTGTACTAGCATACCGAATTATGGGAAAACGTGAAATAGGACAGTTAGGAATCATTGATTTAATTGTCTCCATTTTGATTGCAGAACTGGTTGCGATTAGTATTGAAAACATAAACGATTCGATATTCTTTACCATAATCCCGATTATTTTATTAGTGGTATTAGAGTTATCTTTGGCATTTATAAGCATTAAGTCTAGAACTTTTAGAACGCTGTTTGGAGGCAAACCCTCTTTAATCATCGTAAATGGCAATGTAAATTACAAAGAAATGGTACGTCAACGCTACAGTATGGACGACTTACTTCTAAGTTTACGTCAAAACTCCATTAAAAGCATTGATGAAATAGAATATGCTTTTCTAGAACCAAACGGAAAATTATCTATTTTTAAATACAATGTATTTCATAAAAGAAGCAACTATCCGATGCCGATTATCTTAGATGGTGAAATCCAAGAAAAAGCCTTAAACTTCATAAAAAAAGACAAACATTGGTTGGAAGAAGAATTAGGAAAAAAACATCTAAAAGTAGAAGATGTCTTCTATGCTTTTCATAAAAAAAGTAAAATTTTCTTAATTAAAAAAAGTAATTTATAATTTCAAAAAAACTTATGTTATAATGAAGCAAGATGGTGATTAAAATGGATAGGCTAAGTAAAAAAAGAAAAATACAAAAAACAGGGATTATAATAGGATTTTCAAGCTTGATTCTATTTGTTTTCTTATTATTATTGCTTCATCTTAATGGGGTGCGAAATAAATATATATTTGCCTACCAAAAAGATGAAAATTTTACACTTACAACAAAAGAACAAAAAACCTGCCAAAGCAAAAAATACACTTTATGGGAAGAAGACCGTTACCACTATTACGGATACTGTATTTCAAATATATATGTTTCCAAAAAAGGAAGCACCATTACTTTACAAGAAGCCTTAAAAAAGAAATATATAAACTTAGAAGATATATTAAAAAAAGAAGAAAAAGCTTTTAATATAACGCTTATACCGACATACCAAGAAAATATTGAAATAATATTTAGTCCTAAAGACTAATATTTTTTAATCGCCTTTAGGGTGTGGTTTGCAAAGAGCAAACCATCAAAAAATCCACTAGCTAAGCTAGTGGAAGTTAAAGGGCTTAAAGCAAAATGACATCTCTCATGCTATAATATGTGGCTGTTCAGGCCTAATATTAAGCATGAAAGGAGAGATGTCATGGCTAAAAGTTTAGCACACACAAAATATATGTGCAAGTATCATATAGTATTTATCCCAAAGTATCGAAGAAAGGTAATATATAATAAACTAAGAAAAGATATACAAGGCTATATAAAAGATTTATGCAAATGGAAAGGTGTAGAGATAATAGAAGGACACATGATGTCAGACCATGTACATCTATTGTTAGAAATACCGCCAAAAATGAGTGTATCGTATTTTATGGGATATCTAAAAGGAAAGAGTAGCCTAATGATTTTTGAGAAACATACAAATTTAAAATATAAGTTTGGAAATAGGAATTTTTGGGCAACAGGATATTATGTAAGTACAGTAGGGTTAAATGAAGCGACGATACGAAAATATATAAGAGAACAAGAAAATGAAGATATAATGGAAGACAAACTATCAAAGAAAGAATACATAAACCCTTTCAAGGGTAAATTAAAGTAGTCATTGCATAAGGCTTGAACAAAGAGAAAGCAAGCCTTCATTTGCGGGCTTGCAGATATTTCGGCCTTATAGGCCATGTGAAATCCACCCGTTTTACGGGTGGTTATTTAATTTTACAATTTTTTCTTTATTTTTAAAACAATCTTTGTTAAGATAGCAAAAAAGAAAAGAGGAAAGAAAAATATGTCCAAAAGCTTAAATGAATTGTTGATGCTAATAGATGCTTATCAAGAATTTGAAAATCTTGCAAAGGTTTCTAAAAGAAAGGCAAGAAAGAGCTATTACTTAGTCTTGCAAACACAAACTTTAGAACTAATATCTACTGCTGCAAGTATAATAGGAATTTCTATAAAAGACCCTAAAGAATTTCAGAAGCAAATAAACATTTATTTTGAAAAAAGAAAAAACAAAACAAAAAGATTTCCAATAGAAGACTTAATTATGGATGAAAATATGGATGAAAAACCAATAGAAAAAATAATTCTGTCTTGCCAAGATTTTGATAACTTGCCTTACGAAAATAAAAAAAGAAAAAATTACTTTACGTGTGTAGCTAAAACGCCATTATACAAAAGCATAACAGGACAAGTAACAGAAGACAAAAAAGAAGAATTAGAAGAAAATTTAGAAGAGTCTATCCATTTTGAAAATATTGGAAAAAATATATACGAAATAACAAATACTACGGATGATTGGAAAAACAAACTAGAAGAATTAAGAAAAGAAGGAAGAATAACAGAAGAAGAATATAAAAAATACATGATGCAAATAGATTATTTAACAAGTTACTATTTCAGTCTTATAAATGGAGAACAAGGAAAATTTGAAGAAGAAATAAAAAGAGAAATTAGAAAAAAGAAATAGAATTTATAAAGAAAAAGTATGCAGTACTTTTTTTATTTTGTAAAGATTTGTCCCAACAACAAAAATAATGTTTACAATCTCAGAAATAATAAGCCCATAAATACCAATATGGAAAAAAGAAAAAAGAGCCAAAACAATGTTTTTAATAATAACCCCAATAAAAGTAATCTTCATAGTATATTTAGCAAGTCCAAGTCCTTGCAAAGTACTGATGAGAGGAGTTTCCAAATAAAAGAGAACAAAAAAAGGGAATAAAGCTTTAATATAATCTGCACCACTCGTAGTATGGTACAGTATCCATAATAACTTTTCTCGGCATAAAAAAATAGGAAGGGTAAACAAAACACCTAACAAAAAAGAAAAAACAAAAGCTTGCTTAAACCGACGTTTTACCATATCTAGATTTCTTTTTTGATAAAACTTACTAATTTCTGGAATTAAAGAATTGGAAATCGCACCGACAAAAAAAGAAGGCATGGTAAGTAGGGCAATCGAATAAGCGTTATATGCTCCATATTCCATCAAAATAAATTCACTCGAGTAGCCGACATAAAGTAAGATATTGGTAAGTAAAATCGGTTCAAAGAAAAAGCCAATATTTCCAATAAACCGGGAAGAAACAGTAGGAATACTGACTCCTAAAACTTCTCGAATCGTTTTAATATCGGGTTTTATATCCTTTTTTGTAATAACCACTCGTTTGGGGAGAAAAAACAAAAAAACAACAACCGAAAAAAGTTCAGAAACGATATTAAACAAAATAAAAGCCGTAACACCAAATAGTACCCCTTTTTTCATAAAGTGAGGCAAAAAAAGAACAATTAACACCAACCGAATCACTTGTTCTAATGCATTAGATAAAGCATAAGGAAAACTTCTTTGCTTTCCAAAAAAATAACCCTTTACAATCGAAGAAATACTAATAAATGGTAAAGTAATTGTGCAAGCAAGAAGGAGTATCGTAACACTTTCGTTTTTTAACAAATGAACAGCAATAAAATGGCTCGAAAAAAACATAATCCCGATAAGGAAAATATTTACAAGCATAATAACGACCACCGAAGAACAAATAATTTTAATACTTCTTACTCGCTCTTCAGCTACCAACTTAGAAATGGCAAGAGGAAGGGCAAGAGTGGCAATCGTAATCAAAAGAGAATAGGTAGGCATTACCAAAGAATGTAAACTAACTCCCTCCTCTAAAATAATTCTGGTATATACAATTTTAATAATAAAACCAAGGAGTTTAGTAACAAAACCACCTAAAATAAGGACTAAAGTAGACGTAATAAATTTATTTTTCATATTCCTCACCTTTAAAAATAACAAAATATGCTTTATAATAAATATATGAATAGTGGAGGAAAAATATGGAAAAAGAAAACAAAAACCCAATGATTGATTTATATAAAAGAGTCCTTCCAGCTCTCCGCTCGAAGAAAAAAGAACTCCATTTAAAAAGAATACCATCTGCAACAGAAAAAAACATATGGGATTGCCTGCGTAAAACGAGATGGAACAAAATGGGAGATTTAACACTATTTGATATTGTAGATGATATTTTAAAATTAAAAGAAGAAGATTTCCTGCTTTTTTTAAACAAAGAAGAAAGAAGATAAATTAATGAACCAATTAGAAATGTTAAAAGAAATAAGTAAAAATTTTACTGAAGAAGAAAAAAAAGAAATTAAAAAAGCCTACGAATTTGCTAGGGAAAAACATAAAGGAAGAGTTAGACTAACTAACGAAGATTACATCATGCATCCTTTAAATGTTGCCCTTATTCTTAGCGATTTAAACGTAGACAAAACAACTATTATGGGAGCACTTCTTCATGAAACAATAAACAACGGAGAAACATTAGAAAGCGAATTAGAAGAAAACTTTGGAACAGAAATCGCTCATATCGTAAAAAGCATTAGTACGATTAACAAGTTAGAACTTCCCGATAATAAAGAATCTTCCGCAATTTATTTGAGAAAAGTCTTAGTAGGTCTTGCCGAAGATGTTCGTGTACTCTTTATAAAACTAGCCGACCGCTTACACAATATGCGTACCATTTGGGCGGTAAACCCAGCAAAACAAAAGAGAAAAGCCAATGAAACCATGACCGTTTTAATTCCGATTGCCCACCGTCTAGGAATCTATTCCATCAAAAGTGAACTAGAAGACCTTTGTCTAAAATACACAAAACCAGAAGTATACGAAGACATTTTAAAACAATTAGATGCATCAGTAGAAGAACTAGAAGATGTTTTAGAAGCTATGCAAGACAGTATATCTGAAATATTAATAGAACATGGTTTAAAATTTCATATCAAAAGCCGTGTAAAAAGTGTATACAGTATCTATAAAAAATTATCAAAAGGCAAAAAATGGAGCGAAATTTACGATATTCTGGCTTTACGCCTTATCATGGAAAAAGAAAGTGACTGTTATTTAGCCATTGGTTTAATTCACTCTAAATTCCATCCACTTCCCAAAAGATTTAAAGACTATATCGCCATGCCAAAAGAAAACATGTACCAATCATTACATACTGGTGTATTTGGTATTGATGGGAATATCTTTGAAGTACAAGTAAGAACCCATGAAATGGATGAAATCGCAGAAAAAGGAATTGCATCTCACTGGTCATACAAAGAAAAAGGAACCAAAAAAATTCAAAGTATGATGGAACAAAAACTAGAAATATTTAGAAATATCATTGAAACCTATAAAGAAAGTGAAAGTGCTCTTGATTTTGCAGCCAATGTAAATGATGATATTTTAGGAGATTTAATTTATGTATTTACGCCGAAAGGTGATGTTGTAGAACTTCCAAAAGATGCAACTCCAATCGATTTTGCTTACCGTATCCATTCTAAAGTTGGGGACACAACTATTGGAGCCATTGTAAACGAAGAAATTGTCCCACTTTCTTACAAACTCCAAGATGGCGATGTTATAAAAATCAATACCAACAAAAATTCAACCCCATCAGAAGAATGGCTAAATTTCGTAAAAACAACCGGAGCAAAAAGCAAAATAAAAGCATATTTCAACAAACAAGACCGTGCTGACTACATTGAAAATGGAAAAAGTATTCTAGAAAAAGAATTACGAAAACAAAAATTAAGCTTTGCAGAAATCTTTTCTCCAGAAAAAATAGAAAAAATATGCAACGATTTAAAGCTAAACGACTTAGAAGAGATATACCTAGCCATTGGTTCATTTAGATATACTGCTGGATTCATTATAAAGCTAACAACCGAAGAAAAACACGATGTTACAGATGCCTTAATTGAAAAAGTAAGAAACAAAAACAAAATAATTCCATCCCTAAACAACAAAAACGACATCATAGTAGGAGAACATAATGATATATTAGTCACTTTAGCCAAATGCTGTAAGCCTGTAAAAGGAGATAATATCATCGGCTATATCACCAAAGGGGAAGGAATAACGGTCCACAAAACAGACTGTCCAAACATAAAAGACAAAGAAGAGCGATTAATTGAAGTTACTTGGAGTGAAAATGCAGACAATGACTACTACACAGACATCTATATCGAAGCATTAAACGATAAAAATTATGTAACAGACATCATTAATAAAGCAAGTACCAAAAACATTAGTGTTGTATCTCTAACAACAAATGAATTTGCAGAGTATACCACCTACAATTTAACAATCAAAGTAAAAAATGCCACAGAATTAAATGATTTCTTGAACAGTTTGTATAGCCTTTCCTTTATCAAGAAAGCAGGAAAAAAATAATGCGTGTTGTAATACAAAGAGTAAAAAAAGCAAGTGTCGCCATAGAAAACAAAGTGGTTGGCAAAATAGACAATGGATTATGCATCCTAGTTGGATTTACGGATAAAGATAACGAAAGTGATATTGACTATCTCGTAAAAAAGATAATAAATCTACGTATATTTAATGATGAACAAGGGATTATGAATAAAAGCATTTTGGATGCAAAAGGAAGTATTTTATCCATCAGTCAATTTACCCTTTATGCAGACACAAAAAAAGGCAATCGTCCTTCCTATATAAAAGCCATGAAAGGAGAAAGTGCCACCTTACTTTATGATGTATTTAATCAAAAACTAAAAGAATATGTAGAAGTACAAACAGGTATTTTTGGGGCTGATATGCTTGTATCCATAGAAAATGATGGCCCTGTTACCATAATAATAGATTCAAAAGGAGAAGGGACACAAAAATGCTATGAATAATCTCTAAAATAGATAATTATGATAGTAGTCTTTACCATGAAAATTCCTCTTATATCTACACATGTTACAAAGAAGGAAAAGTAAATTTCCTAAGTATGCAACAACTCAAGAAAAAGAAGAACTTGCGTTATCTAGAAGAAGATATTAACTCAAAAATAAGATTGCTAAAAACTAGCACTCTTTTTTTTGACTGTGCTATAATACTAATAAAGGTTGTGATGTATAATGATAAATTTGAAAACTGATTCTAGAAAGGTAGGAAAAGGGGACACATTTATAGCCATTCGAAATGTAAACCGAGATGGACATGATTATATAGAGGAAGCCATTAAAAAAGGTGCTACAAAAATTATTTGTGAAGAGGGAACATACCCAGTAGAAACTGAAATTGTTAAAGATACAAGGGCCTATTTAGATGAATACCTATATGCCCATTATTATCCGCAAATTAAAAATATGAAACTAATTGGTGTAACCGGTACAAATGGAAAAACAACCACTTGTTTTCTAATCTACCAAATGTTAAAAAAATTAGGTTGTAATCCTGCTTATATTGGAACAATAGGATTTTACTATAACAATACAAAAAAAGAGTTAAACAATACCACCCCCGATACAGATTTGCTATACGAAATGCTTTTAGAAGCAAGTGAGGCCGGCTGTGATACAGTCGTAATGGAAGTTAGTAGCCATGCTCTAGACAAAAATAGAATTTACGGGCTAGAATTTGATTGTGTTGCATTCACAAATTTAACGCAAGACCATTTAGATTATCACGAATCTATGGAAAACTATTGCGAAGCCAAGAAAAAACTATTTAAACGAACTAGAAACAATAAAATTGCTGTCATTAATAAAGATGATGCTTACGCAAATAACTTTATTTTACCAGAAAATGAAAATATTACGATTTCTAGCGAAAGCGGAAGTGTAACTATTACGGATATGGATTTTTCACACATGAGTACCCAAATTAAATTTACTTATGAAGAAAAAGAATATACAACTTCTATAAATATGGTAGGAAGATACAATGTCTACAATTTCCTAACGGCTGTATTTTTAGTACATAAACTTGGATTTACATTAAAAGAAATTTTAAATTTAGCAGATACTTTGAGCGCTCCAGCGGGAAGAATGGAAAAGATTGCCTACAAAACAAACAGCATATTTATTGATTATGCCCATACACCAGATGCAGTCATAAACGTACTAAAAAGTGCAGAAGAATATAAAAATGGACAAGTAATTACCATCATTGGTTGTGGAGGAGACAGAGACCGAAAAAAACGTCCAATAATGGGACATGCCGCCGAAGAAAATTCTGATTATGTTATATTTACAAACGACAATCCAAGAACAGAAGACGAACACCAAATCATGAACGATATAATAGATGGACTAAATAAAGATAACCATGAAGTCATTTTTGACCGAAAAGAAGCCATCCAAAAAGGAATTAGCTTACTAAAAGAAAACGATATGCTAATGATTTTAGGAAAAGGACATGAAGATTACCAAATCATTGGTACAGAAAAACACCATTTCAGCGATAAAGAAATTGTGTTAGAAACAATAAATAACTATTAACTAACAAAATAGTAGGAAAGGAAAATAGTAATGGCTAGTTTTGGCATTCATCTTGCGATAGCAGAAGAATATTTAAAATGTCATCCAAAAGAAAATAGACAAGAATTTATAAAAGGAACTATTGATGTTGATTTGGCAACTGATAAAATTAAATCACACTACACAGGAACTACAAATCACGATAATCTTATTGAATTTTTAAACAAAAAAGTTGTATTAGAAGATTATGTTTCTGAAAATGAAATAAGTACAAGTTATGATAGAGGTTATTTTCTCCATTTATTAACAGATTACTATTTTTATACAACTTTTTTTGACAGAGAATGGCTAGAATCTATAGACTATCATCAGTTTAAACAAATTTTATATCAAGAATACCCAGTTTTAACGCATTTCATTAATTCGACTTTTAAAATAGAGTATCCCGATATTATAGAGAAATATAACTATCAAATAAATGGTGTAAATAAAATTTTGACTGAAACAAAAGTAAACAGATTTATCCAAAAGATAGCAAATTTAAACATTGAAAATATATATGCATTTATAAAAAATAAACAAATCTCAAGTTCAGAGAATAATTTGAAAACATAAAGTAAACACAGAAAAGAGGCAATTACATGATACATAAAATGAATTTAAACGATGATCCATTCAATAGAATAAAAGAAGGGACAAAAACAATTGAATCACGACTAAATGACGAAAAAAGACAATTACTAAAAATAAAAGATTATATTGAATTTACAAATAGATTAACATTTGAAAAAATGCTTGTAGAAATAATAAATTTACACAAATATCCAAACTTTGAAGAATTATATAAGCACTTCAATAAAATAGAACTGGGATATGATAAAAATACTCTAGCAAATTCCAAAGACATGGAAGAGTATTATTCTAAAGAAGAACAAGAAAAATATGGAGTAGTTGGAATAGAAATTAAAAGAATAAAAACTATTTAAAAAATAATTTTTATTCTTTTATTATATTTAGTACGAGGTGAAGAATTTGAAATACATTATAAAAAACGCATCCATTTCTTTAAGTGGTGAGCCTATACTTACAGATATCAATTTAGAAATTATAGATACTTCCCATATCGGCATTGTAGGACGTAATGGGGCTGGGAAAACAACCTTATTAAATGCCTTAATCCATAATGAAATGCTAGAAGAAGGACTAGCGGATGCCAAATTTGAAATCAACAAAATAGGACCATGTACGATTGGATACTTAGAACAAATTACATTTAACGATGAAAATAGAACCCTTTTAGAAGAAATCAAAAACTGCTATCCTGAAATTTTAGAACTAGAACAAAAACTGGAAAAGCTAACAAAAAAATTAGAAGAAGATTTTTCAGAAAAAACAATCAATGAATACACAAACACTTTAGATAGGTACGAAGTTCTAGGGGGATATTCCTACCAAAAAGAATATGAAATTATGTTAAAAAAATTTGGGTTTAGTGAGATGGATAAAGAAAAAAGTATATCTTCTTTTTCGGGTGGAGAAAGAACGAAAATTGCTTTTCTAAAATTACTACTTGGAAAACAAGATATTCTCCTACTAGATGAACCCACAAACCATTTAGATATTGAAGCCATCGAATGGTTAGAAACTTACCTAAAAAATTATAAAAAAGCTTTTATCATCGTATCCCATGACCGCATGTTTTTAAATAACACCGTAAACACTATTTTAGATATCTCTTATAAAAAAGTAACGAAATATATTGGAAATTATGAATCCTACGAAAAGCAAAAGAAAGAAAATTACGAAAAGACTTTAAAAGATTATGAACGCCAACAAAAAGAAATAGAAAGATTAAATGCTTTATATGAAAAGTTTAGAGCAAAGCCAACCAAAGCCAAAATGGCATTATCAAAACTTCATATGATAGAGAGAATGGAAAAAATAGAGCGTCCACTAAGAGCAAATGAAAAAACATTTAAAATGAATCTAAACAAAATGGAAGCAAGTGGCAAAAATGTACTCTCTTTAAAAGACTTAGAAGTGGGATACGACCATACTTTAGCTAAAATATCTTTAGAAATTATGCAAGGACAAAAAATAGGTGTTATCGGAGCAAATGGTACTGGAAAATCAACGCTTTTAAAAACGATTAAAGGAATTATAAAACCCATGAAAGGACACATTTCTTTTGGCTATCATGTACATATGGGATACTTTGACCAAAATTTAGAAATGATAAATAACGAACATACCATCTTAGAAGAGTTTAAAGCATCACTCCCTGATTGTTTAGAAAGCGATGCCAGAAGTGCGCTTGGTGCTTTTCTATTTAGTGGAAATGATGTAAATAAAAAAATAAACGTTTTATCAGGTGGAGAGAAAGTACGACTTCAATTATGTAAAATTCTTTATGAAAAACCCAATTTTTTAATTTTAGACGAACCAACCAATCATTTAGATTTAATTGGAAAACAACAACTAGAATCGATTCTAACTAGCTACAAAGGTACTATCCTGTTTGTTTCTCACGATAGATACTTTGTAAAGAAGATTGCTTCTGATTTAATCGTATTTAATGAAATGGGGGCGAAATTTTATTCATTTGACTATGAAACTTATAAGGAGAAAGAAAAGTTTTTAAAGCAACAAAGCCAACCGGAAGCAAAAATTATTCCAACGGAACAAAAGAAAAAGAAAGCGGAGCTCTCAAACGATTATAAAAAAGAACTTACAAAAATAGATAAAGAAATAACAAAATTAGAAGCAGAAAAAAAGAAATGGAATGAAGAATTATATAAAGTTGAAAACTATACCGATTACCAAAAGATGCAGGATTTACAAAAAAAGATAGAAGAAATAGAAAAGAAGATTGTTTTCTTAGAAAAAAGATGGGAAGATATTGCTAAAGATTTAGAAGAAACAGAATAAGAAAATATGCTATAATCAAATTAGCAAGAAGGAATAGCGATGGATAATAAATATAATTTAACTCGAGAACAAAATGTTTTTCTTTCCAAAAGAAACATTGTAGATTATATATGGAAAAGTGCCAACTTAGAAGGGATTACAGTAACATATTCTGAAACACAAGTACTATATGATGGAGGGATTGTAAATAGTTTAACTGTAAATGAAGTAATAGCCATTAATAATTTAAAATATGCCTGGAACTTTATATTAGAAACAAAAGAATTACCTCTTAATTATAGAACTCTTTGCGAAATTCATAAATTAACCACCGAAAAATTAGTAATAAATCCAGGAAAAATAAGAACTACTCCCGTAAATATCGGAGGAACCAATTGGCATCCCGCATTTCCTTACGAAAGCCAAATTAAAGAAGAATTAGAAGATTTATTAAATCAAAAAGAAAAAACAAAAACAGAAATAGCATTAGAAACTATGCTTTACATCATGAGAAGACAAATGTTTTTAGACGGAAATAAAAGAGTAGCCATGCTATTTGCTAACAAAATAATGATTGATAACGGCTGTGGTATTATTACAATTGCGAAAGAAAAACAACCAACATTCTTTGAAAAACTAATAGCCTTTTACGAAACAAATAATATGCAACATTTAAAAGAATGGCTATACGAAAATTGTATTGATGGAATAAAATTGTAGTAAAAAATGAAAGTAAGTTTAAATATTTACTTTTTTTCTTGAATTCAACTAACAGTTTGTTTACTTTTAGAAAAAAGTATAGCAATAATGAATAAAAAGGAGTAAAAGAATGAAGAATCAAAAAATGGGAGAATTTATAGCCAAATTAAGAAAAGAAAAAGAAATGACACAAAAAGCTTTAGCAGAGAAACTATACGTAACAGACCGCGCCGTAAGCAAATGGGAAAGAGGTTTAAGTTATCCGGATATAACGCTTCTAGAAAAATTAAGTGAAATATTAGAAATAAGCGTAAATGAATTATTAAATGGAGAAAGAATAAACGATTTAACACGAGAAAAAGCCGATGATGTTTTAAAAACAGGAATCAAAGCTTATAAAAAACAAACAGAAAAAAAATTACACAAAAAAGTAGGACTAGGTATTGGTATTTTTCTTATACTTGGAACAATTCTTTTAGTAGTTGTAAGTGAATTAAACTATGGAGAAGTTTCTTTAGGCGTAATAAAATTCACATTCCCAAATATTAGCATGCAAGCTGCAAGAAAAAATACAGATAAATTCATGAAAGCATTACAAGAGCAAAATTATGAAACATTAGAAAAAATAGTAAGTCCTCAAAAAGGAACGTATAAATTACTTTTAAAAAATACTTCAAACGAAGAAACCATAAAATTATATCAAGAATTAATTGAAAAAAGTTATCGTGAATTATTAGAAGAATTTTTTAAAGAAGTAGAAATTATAAATTACAAACGGGAAATGGTTTATTATAATGGAAATAACTATGCGGTTAGTTATACCGTAAAAATCAAAGTCGAAAACGAAGAATTAACAATCTTGCCTACTTTAGTAGGACATCAAGAAAACATAACACTTAGTTCCTTTGGTTGGAAAGATACTTGTAATAATTTTATAAATAATAATCCAGAAACTTGGAATAAAATCAAAAAGATTTTTATGTACTAAATACAAGAAAAAAAGCAATTAGCAAACAATAAAAAAATAAAAAGTTCATTATTGACTTTTTTTCATTTTCTCGCTTAAAATGAATAAGGTTCAAAAAATTTTAATTAAAATAGTAAAAATAAAGGAGACAATATGAACAAAACGACTTGTTATTCAGAATTTGTAATACAGAGTAACGGAAAAATGACCAAAAACGGATTTAAAACAAATAAAAATAGTGAATTTAATCCAGATGAAATAACGAAATTACTAAATATCACTCCATATCATACAACTACTATGAATGCTTCAAGGCCAAACGGAGTAGGAAACTATCCTTTCTCTACTTGGAGTGGTTGTAAAAAAGAAGAGCCTATATTAGATGCCGAAAAGCAAGTAGAAATGATTGTAGAAGAATTAAGAGATAAAATCCCAACACTATTACAAATTAAAAAACGTTATGATGTTCGTTTCTTTATCACTATAGTTCCCTCTATATATAACGAAGAAGCTCCAGTAATCGGCTTTAATAAAGATATTATTGATTTCTGTTATAAAACAGGAGCCGAAATAGGAGTACATCTCTATGTATTTGATAAAGAATAAAAAAGAAGCAGAAAATATTTATAGAGAAAAAAAGCAAGATAAAAAGAAAAACTAAATATTATCACTTAGGTTTTGAAAAATAGCAAATGGAATTGTTGAGAGGTTTAAAAAGAAAGAAAACAAAATCTTAGCAATCCAGATGAACTTATATAGTAGAATAACTATTTAAGTCCTTTTATTTTTAAAGTGTCGACTAAAGATTGCAAAAAACAAAAAAATTGACTTGTTAAAAATTTATACTATAATAAGAAACACCTAAGAAAGGAAACGAATATGAAAAAAGAAAATAAATTTAAAACCTTTATTGCTATTCTTGGAATGAGCACTACTTTATCCTTACTGGGGGGGGTGTGGAAACGCCAATACTGATAATACTACTGCTAGCAAAAGCATATCTCTTACTGATTATCCAGAAACTAAAATCACGTATGATGAAATGGGTATACACGGGACAGTTTCCTACACAAATTTAGAAACTGGACATTTGCAAATTGTGATTATGGAGTATAGTGGAAAACTCCTAGAACCAAAATTAATGGCTATCTCTACTTTAAGTGATGGTGGTATGCGTGGTCCACATTGGAAAACAACAGAATATATAGATTTAAAAATAGGAGTGACTCAAATCTCTTATACTAATGATAATATCACTCTAGGAGAAGATTTTACCATTGTAGAAGAAATATCCCTTTTTGCTTTTATAATCGAGAAAAATTGGATACAAGAGGAATATGAAATAAATGAACTTATCAAGTTTTATGAAGAGAAAGTAAAAAGCAAATTAGAAGAACAAAAAGAGATAGAAGAAAGTAGGCTTTCTCGTACAAAATGGCAAAATATTTAATTGACTAAACCCCGATTTAGTAATAAAATAAATTTATATAAATTTTCTATGAAAAAGAAAAGTAAGAAAAAAACATTTCTTTAAAAGAGAAGGCTAGGTTGCTGAAAATGCCAAAAGAAATCTTTTTCTGAAAGACAACTTTTTAATACATAGAAACGCACACGTTGCGATAAAAAGTGAAGAGTACCTAGTAAAGTAAGGTGGCACCGCGGGTTTTTTCTCGTCCTTACATTTATTAGGTTTTTTTACGTTTAAGGAGGAGAAAAAATGATAACAAAACCAAAAGGAACTTATGATGTAATTGAAAGGGATGCATTAAAATTACAAAAAATCAATCGAGTGATAGAATACTATTGTGAATTTTATAACTATGACTTTATTAGAACCCCAATTTTTGAATCACGTGACTTATTTCATAGAACCGTTGGGGAAGAAACAGATATTGTTACAAAAGAAACCTATGACTTTAAAGATAGAAGTGAACGGGATTTAACACTTCGCCCTGAAGGAACCGCTGGAGTAGTTCGTTCGTTTATCGAAAATAAAATGTATGGTTCTTCTATGCCTAGAAAACTTTTCTATAATGGCACGATGTATCGATATGAACGACCTGGAAACGGTAGAAATAGAGAATTTACCCAATTTGGAGTAGAAATTTTAGGAAGCAATGACCCTATAGTAGATGCTGAAGTAATATCTATGCCTTATCGTATGTTTGAGGAACTAGGATTTAAAGATTTAAACGTAAAACTAAACAACTTAGGTTCTAAAGAAGATAGGGAAAATTACAAGAGTGCTTTAAAAGAATACTTAAGTCCACATATAGATAAATTATGTGAAGACTGTAAAAGAAGATTTAACACGAATCCACTACGCATTTTAGACTGTAAAGTAGATAGTGATTCGGAAATTTTAAAAAACGTTCCAAGTATTTTAGATTATCAAAGTGAGGAATCACAAAAAATATTTAAAAAAGTATTAGAGTATTTAGATTACTTAGATATTGATTACGAAGTAGATGACAAAATAGTCCGTGGACTAGATTACTACGACTACACCGTATTTGAAATTGTAAGTAGTGCCGAAGTTTTAGGAGGAGCATCTACTATTGCTGCAGGAGGAAGATATAACGACCTAGTAGAAAAACTAGGAGGACCATCAACGCCATGTATTGGTTTTGCAAGTGGACTAGAACGCGTAATGCTTGCAATGGATGAATTTGAATCTCACGAAAAAAGACCACTTGATTGTTACATTATGTATGTAAACGAAGAAGAAAAAATAAAAGCGTTAACACTTGCCCAAGACTTACGCTTAAGTGGTGTATCTGTTGATTATGACACAACAGGAAGAAGTCTAAAAAGTCAATTTAAAGAAGCCGACCGTATGCATGCAGAATTACTCGTCATATTAAATAGTGAAGATTTAAAGAAAGGTTTAATTACCGTAAAGGATAACATCACCAAAGAAGAAACAAAAATAGATGAAAATGAAATCATAGATTATATTGTAACAAATGGATAGGAGAATAAATATGGATTTAAAAGAACTTTTTGAAAATATAGAAAACTTAGTAAACAAAGAAGTAGAGTTAAATGGCTGGATTCGTAACCATCGGCGCCAAAAAGAATTTGGATTTATTGATTTTTCTGATGGAACTTGCTTTAAACATATCCAAATCGTATATGATAATACGCTAGAGAATTTTGAAAGTATTAATAAACTATTAGTAGGTTGTGCCCTAAATATTAAAGGTGAACTTATTCCATCAAGTGGGTCCCAAGACTATGAAATAAAAGCAAATGAAATAACTCTTTTAGGAGATTGCCCAGAAGATTATCCCATTCAACCCAAAAGACATACAAGAGAATTCTTAAGAGAACAGGCTTACCTTCGTCCTAGAACCAATCTTTTTCAAGCCGTATTTCGAGTTCGTAGTGTTGCAGCATACGCTATCCATAAATACTTTCAAGAAAATGGATTTGTCTACTTCCATGCTCCTTTAATTACAGCAAGTGACTGTGAAGGTGCTGGAGAAATGTTTCAAGTAACAACCCTTCCTCTTGATAAAATAAAAGGAGATGTAGATTACACCAAAGACTTCTTTGGAAAAATGACAAATCTTACTGTAAGTGGTCAATTAGAAGCCGAAACGTTTGCGACAGCTTATAAAAAAACGTACACTTTTGGCCCAACCTTTAGAGCAGAAAATTCAAATACAAAAACCCATGCTGCTGAATTTTGGATGATAGAACCAGAAATGTGCTTCACCGATTTAGATGGCAATATGGACATTATGGAAAGTATGTTAAAATACATCGTTTCTTATGTTTTAGAAAATTGCAAAGACGAAATGGATTTCTTTGATAATTTCGTAGAAAAAGGAATAAAAGAAAAGCTAAACAAACTAATAAATAGTAATTTCACCAGAATTGATCATGAAGAAGCCATTAAAATACTAAAGAATGCCGATGTAAAATGGGAATTTGAGCCCGAATATGGAGAGGATATCGCTAAAGAACATGAGAAATACATAACAGAATACTTTAATGGACCTGTA
Source organism: uncultured Bacilli bacterium (assembly GCA_949025205.1). Lineage (GTDB taxonomy): Bacteria > Bacillota_I > Bacilli_A > RF39 > UBA660 > MGBC108787. The sequence continues at coordinate 33,787 of CARMXJ010000003.1, forward strand.
TTCATTAAAAACTGGCCAAAAGATATAAAAGCATTCTATATGAAACAAAATGAAGACGGGAAAACCGTTGCTGCTGTAGACTTGGAGGTCCCTGGAGCAGGAGAACTAATGGGTGGTTCCCAAAGAGAAGAAGATTACGAAAAACTCATTAATCGTATGAAAGAAATGCATGTAAACCCAGAAGAACTAGATTGGTATCTAAACTTAAGAAAATACGGCACATGCGTACATTCTGGATTCGGTATGGGATTTGAAAGACTTTTAATCTATCTAACTGGAGTAGATAATATTCGTGATGTCATTCCTTATCCAAGAACACCAGGAAATTGCGAGTTTTAAGTATGGATTTAGTAAATATAATTTATCGTTACGTTCAAAGATTTATAAATAGTGAAGAATTAATAAATCTTTTAGAAAATATTGATAAAAATAAATTTGCTGACGATGAAACAGAAGCTCTTAATAAACTTCTATTAGAAGTGAAGGAAATAATAAAAACGATCCCCAATGAAATTGATGCTGTTGAAAAAAATAGATTAAAAACGATTAATCGTATGTTATCATCACTTAAGAAAACTTTAGAAAGTGATAATTTAGATGAAAAAGGAAAAGAGTTTCTTGAAAATCAATATAATAATATGCTAAAAAATAAAGAAAAAGTCCGGGATAGCGGATTAAGATATGAAAAACTATTTGAACTTCTAACCCATTTTCCCATATATAATCATTATTGCTTGCAAATGGATGATTTAACACTCTTAGAATTTATTACACAGTATATATCAGTTCCATTACCACCACCAATTAGTCAAAAAGATTTTGATGAATTAATCGAAGTCGGTATTAAAGAAGATAAAAGAGAATCTTTATGGCGTATGGCTATGAATTACAATCGCAAAAACAAAGATTTTTCTAAAATAGAAGACTATTTTATATCAATAAGAGATGACTATTATTTGGCAGAATTAATTAGTGGAGTAGAAGAAGACTTAGATTTAGATAGATTAATTGATAAAGTTTTAAGGACTAAAGATAATGATTTTATAAAAAAATTAGCAAATACTTCTTATTTAGAACCGATATTTACAGATGAGCAAAAAGAAAAAATAAAGAATGGAATTAAATAAAAAAAGAGGAAAAAAGAATGAAAATTATAAAAAAATATAGTAAAGAAATCGAAAAAGAAGATGCCCATGGCGGTAGTGGAAGCAGAAAATTATACATAGAAGACAATGAATTTAGCACTATCCAAGGAATGACTTATGGATGGCTTCCAATTGGAAACAAGTATGCATGGCATAATCATGAAGATATTGATGAAATTATGTTTGTAATAAAAGGAACAGGAATAGTAAAGGATGAAGATGGAGAATATCGATACGAATCTGGGGATGTCTTTATGTATCCTGCTAATATATTTCATGAAATTTACAATGATGGAAATCTAGAATCAGAATTTGTTTTCGTAAGAATACATAATACTAAATAAAATATTGAAAAAAGAAAGAAGAGAATAACACATGAAACAATATAACAATGGAGAATTTAGAAAAAAAGACATTGGCAAGGAATATACCGTATATGGCTGGGTAAACAAACGTAGAGATATGGGAGGAGTCATATTTGTTGACCTTCGTGACCGCTCTGGCTTTTTGCAAATCGTATTTAATCGCAGTTTTTTAAAAAATGATTTTGCTCTAGCAGAGAGTCTAAAAAATGAATACTGTATTAAAGTAACTGGAGAGTTAATTGCGAGAACTGATGATATGATAAACCCAAAAATTCCAACAGGTGAAGTAGAATTAATGGTTCGTGATTTAGAAATACTAAGCGAATGCGAAACATTACCATTTAACGTCTACGAAGACAAAGAAGTAAACGAAAACGTAGGATTAAAATATCGTTATTTGGATTTAAGAAGAGAAAAACTACAAAATACAATCAAAACAAGAGCTATGATTACATCTTCAGTAAGAGAATACTTAAATAACTTAGATTTTTTGGAAATAGAAACTCCAATTCTTTGTAAATCAACACCAGAAGGAGCAAGAGACTATATTGTACCTTCTAGAATTAATAAAGGAGCCTTTTATGCTTTACCCCAAAGTCCTCAAATTTTTAAACAACTTTTAATGGTAGGTGGATTTGAGAAATACTATCAAATCGCAAAGTGTTTCCGTGATGAAGACTTACGTGCAGATAGACAACCAGAATTCACCCAAATTGACTTAGAAATGAGCTTTGCAAATCAAGAAGACATCATAACTCTTGTAGAAGGCATGATTAAACATGTTGTAAAAAAGGTAAAAAACATTGAACTTTCTGATTTTCCAAGAATGCCTTATAAAGAAGCAATGGAACGTTTTGGTTCTGATAAACCTGATACAAGATTTGCCATGGAACTAAATGATTTAACAGAAATTTTAAAAGGAACAAAAATGAATGTATTTAATAATGTCATAGAAAGTGGTGGCATGGTAAAATGCTTAATCGTTAAAAATAACGGAGATAAATATTCAAGAAGCGATGTAGAACACCTAACAGATTTCGTTAAAATTTATGGTGCGAAAGGTCTTGCTTGGCTAAAATACGATAACGATACCTTTAATGGAGTCATTGCCAAAAACTTAGAAGATGAAAAACTAGAATTAATGAAAACCACTTACAATATCGAAAATAATGATTTAATCTTAATCGTAGCAGATAAAGCAAAAATAGTATATGACTCTCTTGGTGCGTTGCGTCTAAAAATTGCGAATGAATTAAATTTAATTGACAAAGAAAAACTAAATTTCTTATGGGTAGTAGATTTTCCTATGTTTGAATATTCTGAAACCGACAAACGTTTTAAAGCGATGCATCATCCATTTACAATGCCAAGTGACCTAGACAAAGTAAAAAATGACAAAGAAAATTGCTTAAGTATTGCTTATGACATTGTATTAAATGGTTACGAATTAGGAGGAGGTTCTGTTCGTATTCACGACCCAAAAATACAAAAAATTGTATTTGATGCGCTAGGATTAACAGAAGAAGATATTAAAGCAAAATTTGGATTCTTTATTGATGCATTCAAATTTGGAGCACCTCCTCATGCTGGACTTGCCATTGGACTAGAAAGATTTACAATGCTTTTATCTGGAACAGACAACATGAAAGATGTTATAGCATTCCCTAAAACCCAAAGTGCGAGTGACTTAATGAGCGAAGCACCAAGTATTGTTGCGGAAAGTCAACTAGAAGAACTAGGAATAAAAGTAGTAGAGGAGGAAGAAAATGCCTAAATTTACAAGTGAGCTCGTAGATGATTTAGCAGCCAAACTTTTAATTGGCTTAAGTCCTGAAGAAAACCAAATGGTTCTAGATGAATTTTCTATCATTGATGAAAATCTAGGCAAAGTAGAAAATTTTGAAAATATAAAAAAAGTAGAACCTATGACCCATTGTTTAGATGATTTTACTTGTACTTTAAGAGAAGATAAAGTAGAACCTTCTATTCCTATTGAGGATGCTTTAAAAAATTGTGATGTAGTAGAAGGAAGAGAAATAGAGGTACCAAAAGTAGTTGGAGGAGAAAATTAATGGATAAAACAATTGAAGAGTTACATGAATTATTAAAGACAAATCAAATAACCAGCAAAGAATTAATCGAAGAATCTCTTAAAAAATCACATGATATTCAAGAACGTTACAACGCTTTTGTAACCATTTTAGATGAAGCAGAAGAAACTCCTATAACAGATAATTTCCTTTCCGGTATTCCTTTTGGAATTAAAGATAATTATTCTACTAAAGATATTTTATCAACTGGTTCTTCTAATACTTTAAAAGATTATGTTCCCTTTTTTAACGCTACTGCTGTCCAAAAACTTTTAGATGCAGGAGCAGTTCCTGTAAACAAAACCGTTCTAGATGAATTTGGAATGGGTGGTACTGGAACAACGGGACACACTGGCATTGTCAAAAATCCGTGGGATCCTACTCGTATGACAGCAGGTTCTAGTGCAGGGTCTGCTTGCGCGGTAGCAGCTGGAGTATATCCTTATGCTCTAGGAAGTGACACAGGAGATTCAATAAGAAAACCTGCCGCTTACTGTGGTATTGTGGGATACAAACCAACATATGGTATGATTTCTAGATTCGGTTTATTTCCCTTTGCATCTAGTTTAGACCATTGTGGTGTTTTAACAAGAAGTGTAGCAGATGCGGCAATTGTAGTAGACACCATGAAAGGAATCGATGAAAAAGATATGACTTCTTGGGATTCTAGTAACATGCATTTGTATGAAAACATAGACAAAGAAATAAAAGGAAAGAAATTGTGCTACATCAAAGAATTGTGTGACATTGACTTTTATGAAAATCCTACAGAAGAATTAAAAATGCACTTAGAAAATTTTAAAGAAAAACTAGAACTATGTAAAAATTTAGGAATGGAAGTAGAAGGCGTTTCCGTAAACCAAAAGTTACTTGATGCACTACCTAGTGTTTATGTAGCCATTTCTTGTGCGGAAGCCACAAGCAACATGTCAAATTTAACAGGAATTATTTTTGGGCCAAGAGGAAATGGAAAAAATGTTACCGAAATGATGATGGACCATCGAACAAAAGGTTTTTCTCCTTTAATCAAACGCCGTTTTATTATTGGGTCTTATATCTTACAAAAAGAAAATCAAGAAAGATATTTCAAAAATGCAGGGAGAGTAAGAAGATTACTTGTCGATACTTGGAAAAAATTATACGAGAGTTACGATGCTGTTATTTTACCTGTAGGAAGCGGTCCTGCAAAACACTTAGACGGTTCTAAAGATATCTTAACCAAAGATACTGCTGCTTTAGAGGAGCACCTACAAATTGGAAACTTTGGTGGCTTTCCTTCTATTACGATACCTGATGGGTTTATAAACGGACTCCCCGTTGCCTTAAACATTACCGGAAATTGCTATGAAGATGAAAAAGTTCTAAATATTGCATATGCTTTAGAGAGCGCAATGCCTTACAAAAATCAAATAGCCAAGGAGGTGCGTTAATGGCAAATTTTATAACAAAAATTGGACTTGAGATGCATTGTGAAATGAGCAAAACAAATTCGAAAGTATTTTCAAGCGCCAAAAATGCCTATAGCGAAATACCAAATAGCAACATAAGACCTCTTGATATGGGGTTTCCAGGTACTTTACCAGTTGTAAATAAAGAAGCAGTCAAATTATCCTTAATGGCAAGTATGATTTTACATTGTAGGCAACCTGAATATATGTACTTCGAAAGAAAAAATTATTATTATCCCGATATGCCTAAAAATTACCAAATAACCCAAAATCCCCCAGAAGATTGTGTCGGAATGGATGGATATCTTGATGTAGAACGGGAAGACGGTTCTTTGTTTAGAGTCGGAATTGATAATATCCATTTAGAAGAAGATGCCGCAAGTCTTGACCACTACTACGATACATCTTGCATTGATTATAACCGTGCTGGCGTGCCCTTACTAGAACTCGTAACCAACCCAGATATCCATAGTGCAAGTGATGCCGTTGCCTTTTTAGAACAAATGCGTAGCATTTACCAATATGCAAACATTAGTGAAGCAGACTCTAAAAAAGGGCAAATACGATGCGATGTCAATGTTTCTATTATGGATGCCGATTTAGATGAAGAAAATCCTGAAAATTGGGGAACAAAAGTAGAAATTAAAAACATCAATTCCTTTGGAGGCGTAAGAGATGCCATAAACTATGAAATCAAACGCCAAAGTGAATTAAAGAGTCTTGGAAGATACAACGAAGTAGAACAAGAAACAAGAAGATGGGATGAAGAATCAGGGACTACCATTCGCATGCGAAGCAAAGTAGATGCTATTGATTATAAATATTTTGTCGACCCTAATATTCCAAAATTTAAAATTGAAGCTTCTTGGCTAGAGGAAATAAGAAAAAGTATTCCTTTGCTCCCTTTAGAAAGAAAAGAAAAATATATACAAGAATATGGGCTTTCTGCATACGATGCAAAAGTCATTGTAAAAGAAAGAGAATACGCCGAATATTTTGAGAGCTGTTTAGAAATAGGAATGGATGCTAAAACAAGTGCAAATTGGTTAACTACCCAAATTCTAGGAGAAATAAATAGAACAAACACAAATATAAAAGATTTCTATCTAACACCACAACGTTTAAAGCAAATTACAGATGAAGTAAATAAGGGAACCATCTCTTCCAAACAAGCAAAAGAAATATTCTATAAAGCAATAGAAGAACAAAAAGAGCCATCTTCTTATATAAGTAGTGATATGGCGCAAATCTCAGATAAAAAAGAATTAGAAACCATCATTACAAAAATCTTAGAAGACAATGCATCACAAGTAGAAGAATACAAAAAGGGAAAAGATAATCTATTTGACTACTTTGTAGGACAAGTCATGAAAAATACATGTGGAAAAGCAAATCCAGTTATTACAAAAGAAATATTAAAAGATAAATTAGACAAATAGTCTTTCTAGTTTATCTTTTTTCATTTTTTTAGCCATTTACAAAAATAAAAAGACATGTTAGAATACAAATCGATTTCAAAAAAAGGGGATTATCACAAAATGAAAATAAAAAAAATAAAAAAGCAAAAAGATTATAATGCAATGCCTATTAAAATATTAAAAAACGAATTAAAAAGTTTTAAAAGAGCTTTAAAAATAGAAAAATATAGCATTTTTGCAAGTTATGCATTAAATATAATAGCAGTTCAAAATTTTATAGAGGCATTTAAAAATTATCTAGAAGCACACCAAGAACCACTATTCAATCATGAATTAAACCAACTTCGCATGTTTATGGCTGACCAAAACCTTGGAATCAGCGGTGGAGCTGAGCTATTCACTATTTTTGCAACAATTGCCTTGTTATATGTGCATGGTTATGACAACCAACAAAAAGCAACAATAGAAACAGTAATGGATATAAAAAGTGAGAAAGAAAGTAAAGAGAGAAAATTAACAAGAACAAGATAAACTTTAAAACAATTGGTTTATCTTTTTTTCTTTTATGGTATACTAAAATAGTGATAAATATGAAAAAAATAAATAGAATATTAAAAAATATAATCAATTCCCTTACCAATATGCGCATTAGTACTATTTATAAACTAATTGGCATTATTTTATTAATTGGAATTCTTTTTTGGGTATATAAAACCATGACGAAAAGTGAAAAAGTAGAAAATAAACCAAATATTGTTTTAACAGGTACTATCACAAACAAAGGAGAAGGCTATATCATTATAAAAGATTCTAGCCAAAACGAATATTTAATAAATAGCATCAATGAAACAAATTACGCAATAGGTAGTGAGGTAAATGCAAGTGTTGCAACCATAATAGAACAAGGAAATAAAACAAAACCCACAACGATTACAAGCAATGAAATATTCGTGACAAAAGAAAATGCAAAAAACAAAAACGCCGATGCAGAAATTTTAGCTTATCTAAAAGAAACAGAAAATGATTTTGAAGATACAAATAAACAAGAAGAAGCAAAAATGCGTTTTATAAGTATCGTAGACTTTTTATTCTATGAAGGCAAAATAAATGGGTATACACTAAACGATGTAACGAATAAAACCAAATTACAAGTATTAAAAATAGCATTATCCATTGATAGCAAAATTGAAAATACTTTCCCAGGTTATAAAGAATCTTTATCAAACACAGGAAAAATATATACAGGAATTAAAAATAAAATCATTGAAAGTTATTTGACATTAACAACAAATATATGTGAATTTGATGCAAATTTATGCCAAACAGCTCAAAATGACTTTGGGGAAATGAAAGACGCATTTTCTATCACTTGGAATGTAATTAGAAATTTAATAGCAGGTACTACTGAAACATTACAAGACTGGTACGAAATTTATAGTGGCAAAAAAGAGTAGGCTATGATATACTTTAAAAGAAAATAAAGAGGTGTTAAAAGTGTTTGGAAAAATAAAATATATCAGTGAAAATGTAGCATTCATAGAAAATCTAGGAGGAGATGCAGGAACTACAGATTTAATGAACATTAATGTTATTTTTGAAGCTCCTGACCAAAGAATTCTAGGAGAAGTAACGGAATTTAACAAAGAGGAAATAAAAATTCGTTTTTTAGGAGAATATGTTGGAGAACACTACATAAATGGTGTAATCAGAAAGCCATTATTATCTTCCCAAGTACGAATTATCAATAATAATGAACTTTTAGAATTAGTAGGAACGCCTAGTAATAAATCTTTTGTTTTAGGAAATAGTGCTATATACAAAAATTACCAAGTTTGTCCCAACATCAATGCTCTTTTATCCAACCACATTGGCATTTTTGGAAATACAGGAAGCGGTAAATCTTGCGGAGTGGCAAGAATCGTTCAAAACCTATTTTCCAATCCTCATATGTTATCTTATAATGCTAATATCTTTGTTTTTGATGCTTATGGAGAATACAAAAATGCTTTTGGAAGTATTAATAAAATTAATCCCAACTACAGTTACAAATTTATTACGACAAATCCAATCGATGCCGATGACTTTTTACTAAAAATACCAGTAAATTTACTGAACTTAGACGATTATGCTCTTCTATTACAAGCAACAAACCACTCTCAACTACCAATTATTGAAAGAACTATAAGACTTGCTAAAATATTTAGCCAAGATACTGAAGAATCTATAAAATACAAAAATCACTTAATTGCCAAAGCCTTGCTGGCCATTTTATTTAGTAACCAAACAACAGCTAGAAAGAAAAATGAAGTATTTCAAATCATTGAAGTATGCCACACCAACGAATTCAATTTTGATAGTACTATTGCAGGCCTTGGATATACCAGAACATTTAGTGAATGCTTTGAAATTGATTCAAACGGTTATTTTGGAGAAAGTGTTTTAATTACAGATTACATTTTAAAACACATTGAGGATACGTATGAAGAAATGGAAGAACCAACAGAATACAACTATTCATTAGCAGATTTTACAAAAGCTTTAGAATTCACAATGATTAGTGAAGGATTCCAAAACAATTCCAATCTATATAACGATGCAATTATCCTAAAAGTACGTTTAAACACCATTTTAAATACCAAAGTAGGAAAATATTTTTCAAACGATGGCTATATACCTCTTGATCGATATGTTAGTAGTTTAGTTGTCAAAAATAATAAAAAAGCCCAAATTATTAATATCAACCTAGAAGATGTCGATGATACCTATGCTAAAGTTATTGTAAAAATTATGTCTCGTTTGTTCTTTGAGTTTTCTAAAAACTTAGAAAAAAGAGCATCGATTCCATTCCACATTTTCTTAGAAGAAGCACATAGATATATTCAACATGATAGTGATACTTACTTAATTGGTTATAACATTTTTGATCGTATTGCAAAAGAAGGAAGAAAATATGGTGTACTTTTAGGAATTATTAGCCAACGACCAGTAGAACTATCAGATACTGTTATATCCCAAGTATCCAATTTCTTAATATTTAAAATGACACACCCGAAGGATATCAAATACATTGAAGAAATGCTTCCAAATATTTCATCAGATGTTATTGAAAAACAAAAAACATTACAACCAGGAAGTTGTGTCGGATTTGGCTCTGCATTTAAAATCCCTATGATTATGCGCCTAGAATTACCAGATCCACTTCCATATTCCTCAAACTGCGATGTCTCAGCAAGATGGAACGTAAAAACAGAAACACAAGAAAGCAATCAATAAAGATTGTTTTTTCTTGCAATAAAACGAGAAATCTATTAAAATAGCTGAAGAAAAAGAGGAATACAAAATGATGAATTATTATGAAAGAATAGCAGAATTAATTTTTAGAAATGTTAAAAGTTCTCTTAATAAAGACTTTGTTGAAGAACTAATACAAATAATCATAGAAGAAGAAGCTTTAGAAGAGTATATGACTACTCAAACGAAAGAATTATTATTAGATCCTGGTTGTATTATTTATCAAACAATGTATAAAGAAGATGCGCCATACGTCGAAGCGGTGCCAAAATCAAATTATTCCCAAGAATATTATGATTACCTTTATGCAACGCGTTTAACATTAACAGAATTAGAAAAAAGAAGATTAAGAAAAGAGTTAGAAGAAGGGACAACAGAGAATTTACAAAACTACATTTTAAATGAATATCTTACTCAATGTAAAAAATTAGATGCAATGAAAATATATCAAAAAAATATACGTATGGGTCAACCTGGTAATCCTGAAGAACGATATGCAGATATTTTTACATATGATATTTTACTGAAAGTTTCAGAGTTATTACAAGAAGAAGAAATTTATAATATACATAGGTTAGAATTATGCGATGTATTAATTAGAACCTATAGAGCACTACTAGATGGACTTTATATGGGAGGAACTGGAGCAAAGACTTCTCCAACATTATGTTACCTTAAACAATTAGGTTGCGAAGAAAGAGTGTTAAAAGAAATACAACAAAAAAGTCAAGATTTAGAAGATATTGAAAAATTAAAATTGGGATTAGAAATAAGTAAATCTACAGGTGATAAAATTTGTTCAGAACAAGGCAGATTAAAAAGGGCACTTCATATCAATAAATAATTGCTATTCAAAAAATTGTATGCTACAATGAAATTACCTAAAGGATATAGTTTGTTTTATATAAAACCGACTATGGATATGCTTGGGAATCTAATTGAAGTGTGGTGTAGAATGCTAACCCATTAAGTGCTGTTAGAATCCTAAAACATTTCATGTGATGCCCACCTCGCGAGAGCGGGTTTTTATCCAAACAGACTTTCCTTTGGGTTTTTATTTTGAGGTGAATTTATGTTTGACAGAACACTAAAAATAATAGAGGAAAAACTTTTTAAGGCAATTCAATTCAAAAAAATTCTTTTAGTAGGAATTGGGGGAGTAGGGGGATATGCCCTAGAAAATTTAGTACGTTTAGGATTTTTAGATATCACAATAGTAGATAACGATACGATTGAAACAAGCAATTTAAATAGACAAATCATTGCTACAACCAAATCGATAGGAAATCTAAAAACAGAAGAAGCAAAAAAAAGAGCACTGGATATAAATCCAAATGCCAATATCAAAACTTATTCTTTATTTGTAACAGAAGAAAATATAAAAACTATTTTTAATACCACATATGACTATATCATTGATGCTTGTGATACAATAACTACCAAATATTTGCTTATAAAAGAGTCTTTAAAACAAAATTGCAAAATCATTACTTGTTTAGGGACAGGGAACCGACTAAATCCAGGAGAAATTACCATTACCACTTTAAAGAATACTTATAATGACCCTCTAGCCAAAGCCATGCGCAATATTTTAAAAAAGAACAATATTCCACTAAATGTCCCCGTAATATGGAGTAGAGAACTTCCTATAAAAAAGAAAAGTAGGGAACCAGGTTCCATCTCCTTAGTTCCTGCATCAGCAGGTCTTCAAGCCGTATACTTTATTTTAGAAGATATAAAAAAGGAAATAAATGATTAGTTTCCTTTTTTTGTAACAACTTCTATTAATGATTTAGGTTTTTCCTGTTCTAAAACGATTTTAGAAATTGTCTTTAAAATGGGGACTTTGATATGTTTTTTCTCTAAAATAGGAAGCAAAGCCTTTAAGGTATGAACTCCTTCTACAGTATTATTTTTTAAATATTTCTCCTTATTTTGTTGATTAGAACCTCTGCCTACCATTTCTCCAAATGTGTAATTTCTACTCTTACTAGAAGAACAAGTCAATACCAAATCTCCAAAGCCAGATAAACTATGAAGTGTCGTAAGTGTAGAATTAAAATGAAATAAGATGGTCTCTAGTTCTTTATAAACGGCAGTAAGATAGAAAAAATGTGTACTTTCTTTATATCCAAGTCCACTCACAATTCCAGAACCTATAGCATAAATATTTTTCACACATCCACATAATGCAGTTCCAACTAAATCATGACTTGGTTCTACAAATACAGAAGTCCCTTGAAATGCTTCTAGGGTAGCTTTAATACACTTTTTATTTTTACTAGCTACATTAAGTCCTACTGGTTCTAAATTAGCAACATCTAAAGCGAAAGTAGGACCTCCCAATATAGATATAGGATTTTTTAAACTTTTTTTTGCTATTTCATGAACAAACAAATGACTATCTTCTGCTATTCCTTTGGTCCCAATCGTAACCGGAATATCACTAGAAAGAAGAGAAGAAATTTCTTTGCATACGCTTTCTAGATACAAAACACTGGTTACAAGGAGTACAAGCTTAGCATCCTTTAAAGCTTCTTCATAAGAATTAGTAATTTTTATACTTTTAGGAAACATTTTATCTTGAAAAAGAGTAGGTATCTTTGCTGTTTTTTTATATTCCTTTACAAGTTCTGCATTCTCACTCCACATAACAATTTCATTCTTTTGATTACTAGCTAAAGCAAGAGCTAAAGAAGCACCAAAAACACCCGTTCCTATAATTCCTATTTTCATATTTAGTTTCCACCTTTCATTTCGTTATATAACTTATTAATATTTGCTTCATATTTATTTATTTTCGCTTGGTAATAGCGTTTTCCTTTTAAATTTTCAGGCATATATTCCTGGTAAACCCAATCATTCTTATAATCGTGCGGATATTTGTAGGTTGTACTACTTGTTTTAATGTGGTTAGGAACATTTCCCGTGTTTCCACTTCTGATATCATTTATCGCTGCATGAATGGCAAGATAAGCACTATTACTCTTTGGAGACAAAGCCATTTCGGTAACGACAACGCCAAGAGGAATAACGGCCTCAGGTAAGCCAATAAGTTCTGATGCGTGAATCGCAGCCATCACTTTAGGGCCAATAGAAGGATTGGCAAGGCCAATATCTTCATAAGCAATCACACTCATTCTTCTATAAATACTATCTAAATCGCCTGCTTCTAAAAGTCTACCTAAATAATGAAGAGCAGCATCCACATCACTCCCGCGAATCGATTTTTGAAATGCCGATAACACATCATAATGTCCATCTTCATTTTTATCATGAAAGAATACTGGTTTACTATTAATCTCTTTTACTAAATTGGTACTTACAATTTTATCATCGTCAGTAGAAGAGTAACTAACTTCTAATAAATTAAGAGCACTCCTAAAATCTCCTGAAGATAAAGTAGCAATATATTCAAGTGCTTCCTCATCAATTGAAATCCCTTCTAGTCTCTCACATGCTTTCTTAAGCCCAATCATAATATCTTCTTTGGAAAGCTCATGAAGTTCAAAAATTTGCACCCGACTACGAATAGCAGGATTGATTTTGTGATAGGGATTAGAGGTAGTAAGGCCAATTAAAATAATTAAACCACTTTCAATATAGGGAAGAAGCAAATCTTGTTTATCTTTATTCATACGATGGATTTCATCAATAATAACAATCATTTCGCCATGCATCTTTGCTTCTTCAATCACAATATCAAAATCCTTTTTATTATTAATGGTTGCATTTAAAAAACGATGTTGTACGCCAAGTTCTTTTACAATCGCATTGGCAATCGAAGTCTTTCCAATACCCGGTTTTCCATACAATATAAAAGAAAAAATTTTCTTATTCTTAACCATATTCGATAGAATCTTGCCATTTCCAACCAAATGACTTTGGCCAATAACATCTCTAAGTTTCTCTGGTCTTAACGTATTTGAAAGTAATTCCATGTAACCACCAAGGGTATTATATCATCAAAAAAGAGTCAGAACAACTGACTACTAAAGAATTTAAGAAGATATATTATCCTTAATCTTCCATTTTCTAGAACGTTTTAAAATATCCATATACATCTCATATTCTTCTTTATTTATGGGAAATCCATATAACAATCTATTTGATAAAGAAAAATTTTCTCTATATTGTAGACTCATTGTATCAAAGTCTTCCTTATTATACCAAACAAATATAGGAAGATATTTTTCTACACCTATTAAGTGAAAATATTCTAATGTAGGAGAAATGATAGTATCATTAACTCGCTCATAACTTAAAATAATACTTTCTAATAATTCGACTTTAAAAAAATCTATTAAATTTGGTGCAAAAGTAGCTATGTATGAAAGAAGGGATAACATTTCCATATTTGCACAAATTCTTGTATATCTTTCATCAAAATCTAAATTATAGAATGTATAATATTGTCCTAAAGTGGCTTCATGGGTTAAATTTAACAAGTCAGCCTCTATACTTGTTTCAAATAATCTTTTCTTTAAATTATGACCATGTTCAATCTCATGCACAAGTGTCCTACATACAAGATAATTAGGAAAAAATAACCTTTCTTCATAGGAAAATAAATTTAAATATAAAGCATAAGTTTCTAACATTTTTTCTATACCACTCAAAGAAACAGTTATCATTCTTCTAGAACTATCATAGAATGCGGTGGCATAACTATCATCGTTTTGCGGAACTGTTTCAAATTTTATATCTTTAACATATTCTCCTAAATTTTTCAAATTAGTTTCCATACGAACAATATTAATAATAAACTCTTTATCTGCCAATCTACCTCTTTTAGAATACTCTAAAAGTAATTTTAACAATTCTAGCATACAAACACGCTCCTTAAAATTGAAAACTATTTTAGCAAAAATTTGAAAATAGTCAAATTTGACACAGTCAAAAAAAATCCTTATACTTTAATTAGAAAGGATAGTGAATGTATGACAAATCAAGAATACTATGAAAAATACCTAGATTATTTAAGGTTTGAGCGAAAACTATCCAAAAATACCATAGCATCCTACCAAGACAATCTAAATCGTTTTGAAGAATTTATAAAACCAAAAAATATTAAAGAACTAAAAAGAAAAGATATAGAAGCTTACCTGAAATTTAATGACAATATGGCAGAAAAAAGTAGGGCACATTATTTAACAGTTGTCAAAAACTTCTATAATTTTTTAGTTGGAGAAAACTTAATCAATTCTAATCCTTGTGAGACAATAAAATCACCAAAAATTTCAAAAAAACTGCCAAACTTTCTAACAGAAGAAGAAATTAATAAACTTTTAAATTTACATTTAGAAACGCCGCTAGACTACCGAAATAAAGCCATGCTAGAACTATTATATGCAACTGGTATTCGTGTAAGTGAACTTATTAGTTTAAAATTAAGCAATATTAGCTTAGAAGAAGATTTAATAAGAGTAGTAGGAAAGGGGAGTAAAGAACGATTAAGCCCCATTAGTTCTATAGCAGAAAAATATGTAAGAATATACATAGAAGAATACCGAAATACACTTTTAAAGAACAAAGATAGTGAATACGTTTTTATAAATACCTTTGGTGATCCTATCTCTCGTCAAGGATTTTTTAAAAATTTAAAAAGAATCGCAAAAGAGCAGGGAATAGAAAAAGAAATAAGTCCCCATACACTCAGACACTCTTATGCAACCCACTTACTTTCTAATGGGGCAGACTTACGTATTATCCAAGAATTACTCGGACATAGCGATATTTCAACAACAGAAATCTATACCCATTTAGTAAATGAAAAATTAAAAAACGATTATAATAATCACCCTAGAGCAAAAAAAGAAGGAAATCCAAATTAATTTCCTTTTTTAAGTTTCCTGAATCTACTTAAAATCATACCGTTTTGCTTTGATACTTCTGGTTCTTGTTGTTCGATTACTTTCTCTTGTAACAATTGATTTAAAATAACTTTCTGTAACTCTAATTCCTCTTTATAAGATACTGTTTGAATAGCAGTAGAAACATTTTGCATATTATCTTTTGTTTTTTCCTCTAACAATTTTTGGCATTGTAATTTATTCTTTGCTAAAACTTGTTCTAGACCAGAGATTTCTAAATTTAAATTTTGAATACTTTTTTCCAATTCTTGTTTTTCTCTTTTCTTTTTTCTATATTGAAAAGGCCAAAAAGCTCCAGAAGAAGCAACAATATCAAAACATCCGCAAAAAATAGTGGCCGCAAAAAATATAAGCCATGCATACGCAAATCCGACTTTTATAATATAAACTAGGGTCGCTATAAGAGGGATACCTGGCATAAAAAATAGAAGGAAAATCCAAGAAAATATGTCTTCTTTTTTGGCATTTGGCATCTCTTGAATTATCTCATTTAAATCTTGCATTTTAGATTTTTGTTTTTCTTTCTTTTTATCTAAACTTTCTTGTTGTTTTTCATTAACATTTTCAAGTTTTAAAATATCTCCCATATTGTCTTGATATTCTCTTGTTTGCATAATTCCTTGTTCATCGGAAACTAAAAAACTTTCCTCTTCGCGATTGAATTTAAAATTAACGTTCAAAAATAATCACCTCAACGGGACATATTATATAATGCAAATAAATTATAGTCAAACAAAAAGCCTAGTTTTTTCACTAGACTTTTTTTGCTGCATCAATAAAACATACAGCCCATAAAAGATTAACTTTATAATCGTTTAATTAACGACTTTGTTCGTTTCTACTAGATTTTCTATTATTATTTCTAGAATTTTCTTGTTTTTGGTTATTTTGTTTATTGTTTCTAGAATTAGTATTAGAATTTCTACTATTACGAGAATTATTATTTTTTTCCATAATCTCTTTTACCTCCCACTAGTAGTATGGTCTTTTTAGAACACTTAATTCAAAAATAAAAAATTATCTCTTGGAAATAATTGGTTTTAGTAAAAAAAGATTGACAACCACAGCCTAAATATGCTAATTTATAATGGTTGTGTCCTAAAAAAGAAAGGAGTCTATTATGAACAAATGGAATTTAATAACAAACTATTGCATATGGAAAATGAAAAATATAGCTGCTAAACAAATACCTTTAGCAAGTAGTGGAGCATGTTATCAAATTGATGGTTACAGTTTTATTATTGACAGCAAATACGAACTACAATTTAACAAATTAATCTCTTTATACCAAAATTGTACAAAACATTCTCTAAAAATAAAACTCCTAACTCTTTTAGCCAGTTTAAGTATTATTTCTCTTTTTACAACTACAAATGAAAATATAACATTTACAAATAAACTAAAAGAAATAGTAGAAGATACAATAGACTCACATACTACTACAAATTCTTTTGCAAACATAGATATGCAATTAACTGAAAATATAGTAAAAACAGCAGATAATCTAGCAAGAACAATAGAAACAAGAAATGCAGAAATAAAAAGCAATCAAAGAAAATATGACAGTCTTATTGAATTGAATTGTTACGATTTAAACATAGATATACAAACTAAAAACAAAATCATTACTTTAACAAATCAAATAGTAGAGATGGATAGAGACAATTTTGAAACGTTTTATCAAGAAAAATTATTAACTAAATTAGATAGTGCTGAGTCTCTGCAAACAATCCTTGATTATTTACAATCCAAAATAGGTACAAAAGGGAAAAAAGAAATAAAAGAATTAAAAGATATAGTTACCAAAATGGCAAATAGAAAAAATAGAGTATATTACGACATTCCCGTATATGACTTAGATTTTCAAGATTTTATTTATGAGACAGCAACTTTTTATGATGTTCCATACAGAATTCCTTTTGTCATTGCTGAATTAGAATCAGGTGGTTCATGGAAATCAAACGGTGTACTAAGTAATGGAAATTACGGACTTACGCAAATTAATTGGTATAATCTTGATTACATTGAAAAAAATTATGGATATAAAGAAATAGAAGTTCAAAACGATCCTTATATTAATATGGAATGCTGTATTCGCTTATTACATGATAAATTTCTTCCGGCAAGCCACTATGATAGCAATAACATCAATTACGAAGAAGTATTTGGTATATACAATCGTTGGGTGCTATGGCAAGATTATCCAGAAGCAATAGAATATGCAGAAAATGCCATAAACCTTTTAAATACCAAATACAGTGGCGATTTTGTAGTACAAGATAAGGAAGATACTTTAACATTAGAATTAACACAAAAATGATAAAATAATGATAAAATAATGAAATTTGTCATTTTTATTTTATAAAAAATACTTTTCACAAAATAAAAATAGCCAAGAATAAATGGGACTTTCAACTTGAATTAATCCCTAAAAAATGCAATATTTTAAAATACGACAGAAAATGGAAGATCTGACAATGAATTCAAATAAAATAAAAAAGAAAATTTACAATTTAACACTTAAAGCAATAACGAAATATAAGAAAAACAATTGGCCAATATTTTTAAAATATCTTTTATTTAAGGTTTGTATTATTACGAATACTTTTTGCTTAGGGTTCACTTTTACAACAATGACTATGCCTTTTTGGCTAGATTTTATTAAAATGAACAATGAAAATAATGACCTAGACAGTTACTATGAATCAATTCTTATTAACAGAAGCGATGATATAACGCAGTCAATAAAAAACAATGCGAGTGAAATAGCAAAAAATTATATTTTTGATACAAATACATTAGAATTAGAAAACGATTCAAAAAAAACAAATAATATTTCTGCTGTAGAATATAAAGAAAAATTGTTCCAAACAGACTTAGATTTAATTTTAGAAATAGCATGTATGTTAGAAAAATACAACATGACCTATATAGAACTAGTAGAACTTGTTCTAAATAACCCAGAATATAATCAAGAGTTACAAAATGTACTAGTCTCCAATCCGAATCTTACTACAGATAAATTAATAGCAATATTGCAAGGAAAAGATAATAGCTTACGAGAAACTTTATTTATTGGAGATTCAAGAACAAAAGGGATGCTTTTAAGCGGTGTAATAAGAGAGGATAATTCTGTTTATGGAGTTGGATACGGTTATAATTGGTTAATCGGTAAAGGCGAATTTTCCCCCAATAATACTAATGCATTAAATGGCGCAATTGATGATCTAAAAAATAAAATGGTAGAAGGGCAATTTTATAATATTGTTATTTGGCTAGGAGTTAATGATTATACTTATGTTGATGCTAATACTTATTTTGAAAAATATAAAGAATTAGCATTAAATGATTGGAATAACCATAATATTTATATTGTTTCAGTAGGGCCTGTAAAAGAAAATAGTAAAACGAATGTAAGCAACATAGGAATAGATAATTTTAACAATTCTTTAAAAGAGTTGACTGCAAATACTACTTTAGATAATTTGAACTTTATAGACTTAAATTTAAATGAAAATTCTATTAAAAATTATGATACAGTAGGACTTCACTATGGTCCCAGCGATTATCAAAATATTTTCAATACATTAATAAAAACTATAACTAAAATGGATACTAAAGATATCCATAGCCTTTTGAATGTCTTTTATAATGCTTTAAATTCTTATGATAAAGTTTTTGATAATAATGATGCTAATGAAATAATTTTAAGAAGGTTAAGAATACATAGAAAGTAAAGTATAAGCATACAGTTAAATAGGTGAAGAGTATGCATATTTTAATTCCTTTACTTATATCTACCATTGCAGGATTATCTACGACTCTTGGAGCATTTGTAATCTTTTTAAAAATTAAAGAAGAGAATATCAATAAATTTATTGCGTTTTGTCTAAGTTTTTCCATTGCCATTATGATCGGTATCAGTTTAACAGATTTAATTCCAGAATCTTTTTTCACTTTGTTAGACGAAAATAAAACAAAAGGATTTATAACGGCTATTTTATCTTTTATAATAGGTATTTTTTTAATCAAATTGCTTATTATTTTTATAAACAAACAAAAGAAAAACACAACTAGTTTATACAAATTAGGTATTTTAAACATGCTTGCTTTAATGCTACATAATTTTCCAGAAGGAATTGCCACATTCTTAAGTGCTTACCAAGATATGGATTTAGGAATAAAATTAGGAATTGCTATTATGCTTCATAACATACCTGAAGGTATATCTATTGCTGTTCCCCTTTATTATGCGACAAAAAATAAAAAACAAGCCATAAAAAAAGCCTTTATATCTGGACTAGCAGAACCACTCGGCGCAATTCTTGCTTTTTTAATCTTTAAAAATTTTGTAACGAAAAACTTTTTAAGTATTATTTTACTTTTAGTAGCAGGGATTATGATCACAATATCCATAGAAGAAATGTACCCAGAAGTAATAAAATGCAAAGAAAAAAAACTATTTATCATAGGAATAGCTTTAGGAATCATTTTAATTCTTATCAATCATTTTTGTTTTTAAAATTTAATTTGTATAGCATCAATTTCTCGTCCATAAATACCAGCATAGCCATCACTTGTATTATCTACTTTAGAAACCCAAGAAAGCCAGTTTCCATTCTTTAAATGCACACGGTATATAGCTCCATAAATTTGGACACCGTCTATAGGGTTTTCTAAATTACCAGCATAATCACTTCTGCCCACAACAAAAGGAAGCCATATGTTTTTTATTTTATCATGAACTCGGTATGTCAAATGATCAATGTATAATCCACTAATAGAATTTCCAAAATTTCCAGCATAAGAAAGAATTCCAAATCCTGCACCTACTATAATATTGCTTAACCATTTTTTCTTAACGAAATCGTAGGCTTGATAGGTAAGTTCTTTTTTATTTTCAAAAAAATTTTTTGTTAAATAAATAGTTGGATTAATTCTCTTATTATCTTTTATGACTTCAAAATGCAAATGTCTTCCATACGCATTTCCGCTTTCTCCCATAACTCCTAAAGGAATATTTGCACAAATCCTTTCTCCTTTTTTTACTAAAATTGAGTATTTTTGTAAATGAGCATATCGTGTTTTAAAACCATTTTCGTGGTTTATTAAAATATAATTCCCATAACTTTCTATTCCACTGGAACCACGATTTCTATCTTTACCATCTACAAGTTCTTCTATAATACCTGCACTATGAGCTTTCACAATATTTTCCTCTTCGTTTGGTTTACTTCCTAAATCAATAGCTAAATGTGTATTCTTAAATCCTTGTGTGATTCTCTTAGAACTATTGACTAATACTTTATCATTCATTATTTTTCCTCCTTTTTCATCATTGTTTTTAAAATAATGTTTATATTATGTAAAACATCATATATTCCTCCGGCAGTAATACCAGAAACTGCAATTGCCACTTTAAAATCACGTGTTAAAAACCATTCTGCAAGAGCCATAAATATTCCTATCAATAAATTTTGTATAGGAATTAAATAATCATTAAACCACGATAACTTTTTTGAAATTTTTCCAAGAAACCATGTGACTAATAATGAAACGGTGCAAAATAATTCAGTTGGTGTTTCCATTTACATTCTCCTCTCTAAAAGAAGAATAAAATGTCTTTTAAAATTTGTATAGCAACCAAAAGTTTCGAAAAACTAAGGAAACTTTTGGTTGCTTGTTTATTTTAAAATCCTTTTTTATTCTGGAAACAGGAAGGAGGAAACATAAAAACAAAATCAAAAATTCATTTACAAAAAAGGAGGAGAAAAAATGAATTTAGACGAATTATATTTTAAAGACAGTTTTACAAAAGAAGAAAACAAAATCAACCTAGAAGTAAACAAATTAACGCTAGAATGCTTAGAATCCAAAAATAAAACTTTTAAGTTAGATGAATTAGGAAATTTAAGAGTAAAATCTATATCAACCATTGCACCAACTCCCGATATAGTAACACAGACAGGTGCAATTTATTTAAGTAGTAATAAAACAAATCCGGGTGAATACTTAGGAGGAATATGGAAACAAAAACGTACAAGTGCTTTGTTTGATAAAAAAGATTTAGATCAAGAGCAAAAGGAAATAATTGGAGCAAACCATATGACGTTTAACGCAAGCGAAAATAATGCAATAGTGTACAACATAGAAGGTAAGTGTGAACAAAAAAATGACCCTAGTCCAAATAACCCAAGTGAAATAAGAACAATAAAAGGGATAAGGAATTTATTTAATAAAGAAGAGGTTGAAAACGGTTATTTAAATGTTGCAAATGGTGAAATTATTTTGAATAACGATTGGATAACAACAAATTTTATACCTTTAGAAAATAACACAGAAAATGTTACTATTATTGGAAACTCTGGTAACAAAGAAGGCTACTGCTTTTATGATAATGAAAAAGCATATTTAATTGGCGGTAGTATGGCCTCTAATGTAAACAAAATAATATCTGTGCCTAACAATGCCAAATATTTTAAAGCTACAGTCAGCAAAGATGTAGTAAATCAATATGCGATCTATTTAAATCATTCTATAAATACTCACTATGTTCCATATGGTTCATGGTTAAAAAGTAAGGTAACGGGTAAGAATTTATTTGATTTAAAAACATACTTTGAATACAGCATAGCAATTGGTTGCACAAAAACTTTAATAAATAATGGTATTCAGTTAGACTTTACTAACGGAGCAGATGCCTATCTTAATTTTGCAACTAACTCTACTGGTACAAACGAACTAAAAACAAGCGAAAAATTAAGGAAATCTTGTATTGAAGTAAGAGCAAATCAAGAATATACCATATCACTTAGTTCATCTCCAAAATGTTACATTAGTTTTTTAGATAAAAATTATGAGCCAACTGCAGAATATGTTAGGATTCCTCAAACATATTCAAAAACATCTTATACATTAACAACTAACGAAAATACAAAATATATAATGTTAAGATTAGGAATACAAGATTCTAATTATACTACTTATTCTTTTAATGACATTCAACTAGAAGAAGGAACAGAAGCAACTGAATACGAACCATACAAAGAAAAAGAAATATTGATGGATATGAGTAAAGATAATCTGTTAAATACACCTTATACTTTTGAGAATAAATTAACTAACACAGCAACAAGAGACGATTTTTTTGCTGCCACCGATTATTATGCTGAACTAAAAGCGGGAAAAATTTATACCTTTAAATGTAAAACAGATGGTGTATTTGGAAAAGACGGAAGTGATACTTTAGAATGTTATTTATTGAAAGATAAAAAGTATGAATATATTATAAGATTAG
The DNA here is from genome assembly GCA_949025205.1 of uncultured Bacilli bacterium. GTDB lineage: Bacteria > Bacillota_I > Bacilli_A > RF39 > UBA660 > MGBC108787. Next base: position 56,714 of record CARMXJ010000003.1, read on the forward strand.
GAACAAATCCTTTTTCCTTTACTGTAGCATCAGATGGAAAGTTTTATTTAAGATATGATATAAATCAAAATGGAAGAACACATTCTTTTTGGGACTTTGAGATTTATGAAGGATATAGTCCATACTATGAACTATATTCTACTAAAGATTTATCAATAAGAGATAGAATAGAAGTAGTAAGTGGGGTTTTAGAAAAACGAATAGGTAAGATTGTTTTAGATGGAACACAACCAATATCAGGTTTTGATACATCTTCCGAAAATACTATACGTATATCATTCAATAATGTATTGTTGCAAAAAGCAAATATTGAAGAAGGAATAAAAAGTGTTTTATGTAATAGACTGTCATGTGTTTCAATGTGGGCTAAAGATACAGAAGGAATATACCTAACAGCAACGCACATAATTATTCGAATAAATAAAAGTACAATAGGAACAACAACCAATGAAATAAATACGTATTTAAGCAATCATCCTTTGGAAATATATTACGTTTTAGAAGAACCAGAAGAAATACAATTAACTCCAACAGATGTGCCATTATTTGAAGATGAAAATCATGTTACTTTACTTGAAGATGTAGAAACAAGCACAGAAATAAAATATAAACCTTATTTAACAGTATATGTCTGGGAAAGGGTAGCTTAAATGAAAGAAATAATAGATTTAAGAACTCCTAAAGAAAAACACTTTTTAAATGATGATGGTACATATACACTGTATGCATATGATATTCATTTTTTAAAAAATGGGAAATATATTGAAAAAAATAACACAATTATTGAAAAAGACAATTGTCTAACAAATCAAGACAATGATTTTTCTGTAACTTTTGCTACAAACTCTATTGATTGTTTATTAAAAGTAAATAAAGAAAATCAAGAGATTAAAATTGATCTACCAAATAAAATCATAGAAAAAGAAATAACAAACAATCAGATTACTTATAAAAATATTCTACCAAATATTGATATTAAGTATGATATTACAAATAACAAAGTAAAAGATACGATTTTATTAAAAGAAAAAAATAATGCTTTCATAAACTTAAAATATATAATAAAAACGAATTTAGTTTTAAAACTTGAAGAAGATGGATCTATTCAAGTTTTAAATAATGAAAATAGATGTTGTTTTTCAATTGCAAAACCCACTTTAACAGATAATCAAAATACATCTTATCCTATTAGCTATCTACTTGAAAAAACAGAGAATGATTATTTATTAAGCTTTTCCATTCAAAAAGAATTACTTGAAAGAAAAGATTTATATCCACTTACCATAGACCCTAGTATTGAAGTAAAAGAAGAGAATAGCGTAATAGATACTTATATCTATCCTGGAGATGAGGGAGTAAATCGAAATAATCAAGATAAATTAATAGTGGGGGTTGATCCAAATGGCACAATATATAGGGCTCTTATCAAATTTAACTTGCCTACCATTGGAACAGGATGCGATATAATAAATGCACAAGTTAATCTCATGAGCCATCCTGAACTTGTAGATGGTGGAATGTTTCCTGAGGAAGAAACCTATTTAAAGAAACCGATTGATGTACATGCTATAAACACTTCTTGGAATGAAGAAACTGCAAATTGGAATACAATGCATGATAAAATTAACCAAAGAATAGAAGAATATTTTTTTGGTGAAAGAACAATATGGGTACATGATGGATATGATTCACTAGGAAATATTAAAAAAGGTAGAGAACTAACATCTACTTCCTTTGATATCACTAATTTAGTTAAGCAGTGGTATGCGGGAAAAGAAAATAATGGATTTATGCTTAAATTAGATAAAGAAACTTATGAAGACCAATATCGCGAATATTATTTTTATTCCAAAAACAATAACGCGGCGATAGAACATCAAATAGAAAATCCAAAGCCATTCTTAGTTATCTCCTATCGCAATCAAACTGGATTAGAAAGTTATATGACGTATCAAAATATTTCTTTTAATCAAGGAACTTCTTACGTCAATAATTTAACCGGAAATATAACAAATGTATTTGATGTAAATCATACATTAGGAAACAAATATCCAATACAACTAAGTTTAATTTACAATACCAATGATGTTGTTTTAAATAACCAATACAACTTAGCAAAAGGATACAAATGGAATTACTACCAAACAATAAAGGAAGTAGATTTTGATAATGTATGTTTAGAATATATAGATGCCGATGGAACCATTCATTATTTTTATAAATACAAAGAAACAGAAGAATCCGAAGAAAAAATAATAGATGAAGATGGCTTAGGACTCACTGCAACAAAAGAAGAAAATACATACACCATAACCGATAAAACAAACAATAAAATGATTTTTACCAAAAGAGGAAATACATATTACCTAACAAAAATTATAAATACAAAGGAAGATTTTATCACCATAGAATATGATGATAATAACCAAATAGATAAGCTTATCGATGGAAATCAAGAAGAAATGAATATCCTTTATGAAGAAAATAAAATAACCATAATAAGCAATTATCTTAGTACAACATTAAATAGAAGTGAAAATAAGATAATATCTTTAGCCAATAAACTTGGTACCACTTCATTTACATATAATGATACCTATATTATTAATAAAATCACCGATACAAATGGAAAGAAAACCATCTTTTCTTATTATCCAATGAGCCCTTATCGTTTAAAAAGAGTAGCAGAATTAGGTCTAAACAATATAGAAGGAACATCTTTAGAATTTACTTATGAATATAATGTAACAAGAATAAAAGATAACAAAGGAAGAATCAATAGCTATACTTTTAACGACCAAGGAAACACTACAGGAATTACCAATTTAGATACAGACGGAGATTTTAGAAATGGGTATGGTATTTTAAAAGAATACTATACTGATTTTGGAGGAACAGCTCCTCATTTAAAAAATAAATTAGCAATAGAAACAACACCTGCCAAATACACAAAAAATTATTTCATAGATTCTAGTTTTGAAAAAGGAACTTACCCAAATACAACAACAGAAGAAGCAAGAACTGGTACACATAGTTTAAAAATAATAAACACCTATACTTTAAATTTACCACAAATACAAGAAGAGAAAAACTACACATTTAGTGGCTATATAAAAACAATAGAAACAGAAAACAAAATGGCTTTGTATTGTGGAGAAGAAAAAATCAAAGAAATAAAAATTGCTTCCTCTAATGATTTTAAACGATATAGTATAACCAGCGAATTAGAAACCACTAAAAATTACAGTATTAAAATAACATCAAATGGTATTCTATACATGGATGATGTACAACTTGAAGAAGGGGAAATAGCAAATTATCACAATTTGATAGAAAATTCCGATTTTAAAGATAATTTCAACTATTGGAGTTATTATGGTGTTGATGCCAATGGCAACGATTTAGAAAACCAAGCAAGTATTGTTACTCTAGAAAATCAAATCCCTGCTTTAAAAATGCATTGTGACCCACAAACTTCTCATAGTATTGACCAAACATTGCATATTAGCGGAAAAGCAAATGATATTTATCGTTTATCCTTTTGGTATAAAAATGAAGGAATCTATGCAGAAAACATGGCAAATGGCAATATGGCTCTTGTAAGTTTTGCTTATCCCTATACAGAAGAAGGACATGGCGAATACCCATGTATCTTAAATTTGCATGCAACAGAATGGCAATTCTTCCAAACCGTATTTATAGCAGAAGAAGATTACACAAATGTATACTTAAGTTTTCTAGCACAAAATAACGCCAATGATTTATATATTACAAACATCACTCTAACCAAAGACCTAGAAAATACTTCCTACCAATACGATGAAAAAGGAAACCTAATTGCAACAAATAACAAAAACAAAGGTGTATCAGAATTTAAATACGACAAAAATAACCAACTAACAAGCATGTTTGAACCAAAAGGCAATAGTTTTAATTTCGAATATGATAATAAAGATACTTCTAAAGTATTACAAGGAATTTCTAAAAAAGGGATTTCTAACAAAATTAAATATGATGAAAATAATAATCCTATAAAAACCATTATTCAAAACAATGAGACAACAGAATTAAATGACCATTATTTCTTTATAAGATCAAAAGGAACAAACAAATATATATTTGCAAATTTTGATACCATGGAGCTTGAACTAAAAGAGGTGGCATGTTCAAAAGATACCTGGGGATTTTCCAAAGGAAGAGATAGTGACAATTATGTTATTAAAAGTGGAATTATCCCCTTTTATTTGATAGTTAATGGAAGTATGAAAGTAAAAATAGCAAAGATAGGAGCACTGTTTTCTATAGAAAAAGAAGAAAATGGCAGTTACACTTTTGGAATCATGAGAACTGATGGCATTCGTCAATGTATAACCATCACAACAGAAGGATTCAAAATAGAAAAATACGACAAAGACAATGAAAACCAACAATTCTATTTAGAACCATTTGAAAGTAAAGAATATATAGAAACAACGGCTAGTTATACGAGCAATGGCAAATTTATAAAAACAACTACTGATGCCTTAGGAAAAGTAACAGAATATGATATTGATGCTACTACTGGATTAACCAAAAGTATTACAGACCCAAAAGGAGAAACAACCTATTATACTTATAACGCTAAAGAACAAATCACCAAAGTAGAAAAAGAGAATAAAGCCACAAGTTACACCTATAATGAACAAGATTTACTAGAAAAAATTACTTGTAACAATAAAGAATACAACTTCACATATGATGAATTCTTAAACGCAAAAGAAGTTAGTATTAACAACCAAGTATTAGTCACCAACGAATACGAAGAAAACAATGGAAATCTAATCTCTGCAAACTATGGAAATAATACCAATATCTCTTATACTTATGATGAACTTGATAGAATAAAAACACTCACCAAAAACAATAAAGTCTATCAATATAAGTACGATAACCAAAACAATCTAGCTAAAATCACCCAAAATAACGATACCTATAACTTTTACTACGACTTTGCAGAACGTTTAAGTAGATACGAGTACAACAACTTTTCTATTGATTATGACTATGACTTAAATAACAACATCACCAAGAAAAAATACAATCTAGAAAATCAAACACAAGAAATATCTTACACTTATGATGAAGATGATTCCATTATTAAAGTAACTTTAGATAACACCAATCAAAATCTAATCTACGATAAACTAGGTAGACTAACAAACAAAAATATTGATAACCAACTACCAGTAGAATATGAATACTACAAAAACGGAAACAAAACCTCTCTTGTTTTAAAAAGTATGAAAATAGATAATGACTTATACGAATATATCTATGATGCTATCTATAACATAACAGATATCTATAAAAACAAAGAACTCCAAAACCACTACGAATACGATAACTTTAGTGAACTTATAAAAGAAGACAACTATCAAAATAACAAAACCATAAAATATACTTATGATGCATCTGGAAATATATTAAAAAGAGAAGAATACACTATAAACACAGAAGTATTCATTCACCAAGACACTTATGAATACAACAATAACAATTGGAAAGACCAACTAACCAAATATAACGATACCACTCTAACATATGATGCTATTGGAAATCCACTAACCATTGGGAATGCCAATCTATCCTGGTACGCAAGAGAACTCCAAACCTACCAAAATAACATGTTTAATATAAGCTATTTTTATAACAAAGAAGGAATTCGTACCAAAAAAAGAGTCAATAATATAGACACAAACTACTTTCTAGAGAATTCAAATATTATCTTTGAAGAAACAAATGGGAATATGTTATACTATATGAGAACTGGTAAAAATGAACTTCTAGGATTCATTTACAACAGTGAAAAGTACTACTACAAGAAAAACTATCAAGGAGATATTATCGGTATCTATAACCAAGAATATGAACTTATTGCAACCTATGAATACGACTCTTGGGGAAGAATACTTAGTATCAAAG
>CARMXJ010000004.1 GCA_949025205.1 uncultured Bacilli bacterium
TTGGTTGAAGAACTTTGGCAGAATTTTTTAAATACCATAAAAAATGAGATTAATTCTGCTTCCTTTAATGCTTGGTTTAATGACTTAAAACTTTTAAAAGTGGATAACGAGTCGGTGATGATACAGGTTCCTATGGAAATCCACAAAAAGATATTAGGGGATAATTATTACTCTCTTATTGAAGATATATTGTTTAAACTATCTGGGATTAATTATGATATACGTTTTGTTTTAGAAGATGAATTACAAGAAACCATTGAAACGAATGTTATTGACATTCCCATAAAGCAGGAATTAACTTCTTGGGAAACCAATTTAAATCCCGATTTGAACTTTGATAATTTTATTGTGGGAGATACCAATCGACTGGCTAAAGTTGCAGGAATGGCGGTGGCGGAACAACCTGGGAAAATTCACAATCCTTTGTTTATTTACGGAAAAAGTGGACTTGGCAAAACACATTTAATGCATGCCATTGGAAACTTTATTACAGAACATAGTAACAAAAAAGTTTTATATACAACTTGTGATATGTTTATGACAGATTATATCGAGATTGCTAATATGGAAAAAGGACAGAATGCACTCGATTCCTCCAACCATTTTAAAGACAAATACCGAAATGTGGATGTCTTAATTATCGATGATATTCAGTATTTAGTAGGTGCTGAGAAAACCCAACAAGAATTTTTCCACACTTTCAACAGTCTACATCGAGCGAATAAACAAATTATTATTAGTTCCGATAGAAGTCCAGATGACTTAAAGATATTAGAAGAAAGACTTCGAAGTCGATTTATGTGGGGACTTCCTGTGGATATTTATCCTCCTGATTTTGACCTTCGATGTCGCATTATTAAACAAAAGATAAAAGGAACCAGTATTGCAGATAAATTAGATGAAAACGTTATCGAGTTTATTGCAAACAGTTGTCAAAACGATGTACGATTTTTAGAGGGAACTTTAAACCGGCTTATGGCTTATACAGCGATGATTGTTCCTGATAAGATTGATTTAGAGTTTGCTAATGAAGCTTTAAAAGATTTTATTAATGTGAATATCTATTCTGAAAACTCAATTGATGGTATTCAAAAAGCTGTAGCTGAATTTTATAACATAACGGTAGAAGACTTAAAAGGTAAGAAAAGAGGAGCTAATATCGCATATCCAAGACAAATTGCTATGTATCTTTCTAGAATGCTTACAGATGAGACTTTTCCTCGAATTGGACTTGAATTTGGAGGAAGAGACCATTCCACTGTTATCTATGCTTGTGATAAAATTGATGCCGATATCAAAGCCAATAAAAAATTAGAGTATGAAATTAACGAAATTAAAAATAAAATATAGGAGTGTGGATAAGTTATGAAGTAAATAAACACTTTATCCACAGTAAAAAATGGATGAAAAGAGTAGGAAAATAAAGAAAAAATGAAGTTATCCACTTTATCCACTCTATTATAAGAATAATAAATAATTAAATAAGAAAGAAGGACGTACAAATGAAATTTACAATTGATAAAAGTATTTTATTAGAAAATTTAAACAATGTAATAAAAGGGGTTTCTACTAAAAATGTGATACCAGTTCTAAATGGAATTAAGTTTGATTTAACAAATGAAGGACTTTCTTTAACAGCTAGTGATAGTGAACTTACGATTAATTCGTTTATTGAAGCAAAGGAAATTAAAAATATTGAAAGTGTTGGAACGATTGTTATTCAAAGCAAATTTATTTTAGATATTATTCGTAAACTTCCTAGTGATGTGATTAACTTTGAAGTTATCGACAGATTAAAAATACGTATTTATACAGAAAATGCACAATACAATTTAAATTGTTTAGATGCAAGTGATTATCCAAATATGCGAATGGATGAACATAAAGACCCTATTTTATTAAAAGGGGAGGTTTTAAAGTCTTTAATTAATCAAACTGTGTTTGCGATTTCTTCTCAAGAATTAAGACCGCTTCTTACAGGTATTAATATTACTATTACAGGAGACTTGCTTGTCTTTTTAGCAACAGACTCTTATCGTTTGGCTAAGAAGGAAATTAAACTTGCAAATCCTGTGGATACCGATGTGAATATTGTCATTCCAGGAAAAAATATTATAGAATTAGAAAAAATAATAGTGGATGATGAAGATGTGGAAATGCATATCTTTAATAACAAGGTATTGTTTAAATATAAGAATTTGAAATTTCAAACGAATTTGTTATCGGGAACTTATCCAAATACATCCAATCTAATTCCTACAGAGTTTGGGATTATCGTAAAATTAAATAAGGGAGATTATATTGCTAGTGTTGATAGAGCTGCTCTTCTTACCCAAGGAAAAGATAAAAATATAATTAAAATGAAAATTGAAAATAAAGAAATGGTTATCAACTCTTATGCTTCTGAAATTGGAAAAGTGGAAGAAAAACTAAGTGTAGATACCGAACCTACAGCTAGTATTGATATTTCCTTTAGTTCTCGTTATATGCTAGATGCTTTAAAAACAATAAAAGAAGAAGAAATCTTGCTCCTTCTTACGGATGATGTAAAACCGATTGTTATCAAATCTGTTACCGATGAATCGTTGATTCAACTTATCTTACCAATTAAAACTTACTAAAATGGATTAGTAAGTTTTTTTTCGACAAATTTTTCTATTTGTTTTTGTTAGGGTAGGAGCCAATTTATAGGTGAGGAGGTGATTTTGGTGGAAAATTATGAAATAAATGATAAAACGGTTGCTTTGTATGCAATGGCTGGTAAAACAAGAGTGTATGAGGAAGATAAGAATTTTATTGTGGAAAAGGCTGCAAATGCTATCATGGAAGATAGTTGTTCTTATTTTGGTAGTTCTTTAGCAGGGAGAAAAAAAGGAACAGAAAGTTTAATAGGTGTTTCTTATAAAGCTCCCATTATTGTGGAAGAAAGTAATGAAATTATATTTTTTCCTACTTCTTCTCCAAGAATGAATACATGTTCTTGGGTTCGTTCTAGTATGGTAGAAGGTTATTATTACCAAAACAATAAGTTGATTGTGGAATTTAAAAATGGAGATAAAATTCCTTTTGATGTGTCTTATGGTGTGATTGACAATCAAATTTTGCGTGCCACTCGTTTAGAAGCTGTTTTAAGGTATCGTAAGAATGAAGGAATACGTAAAAATTATAAGGAAAATGTGTAGGAATTTTTTCTTTTTTTAAAATATTCTTTTTTCTTATCAAAAAGGTGTTTTTTTCTATAAAAATTCTTTAGCGACAGCTCTTTTTGTGTTATAATTTTAATAGGTATAGGAGTACATAAATACCTATTATTTTATTATACGGGCGTAAAAGAGGCAAAATATGCAAATACTAGAATTAAAATTACTAAATTTTAGAAATTATGAACGAATTAGTGTTACTTTTGATTCCCATTTAAATGTTTTATTTGGTCGTAATGGAAGTGGGAAGACAAATTTAGTGGAAGCTATCTATGTTTTAGCGCTTACACGGACATTTAAACAATCAAGTGATAGAACATTGATTCGCCATGATACAAATCTTACAAAAATAGAAGGAACTGTAAAAGGAACTTATGAAAATACTTATAAAGTAATTATTACTCCAGAAGGAAAAAAAGTAAAAGTCGATAATAATAAGATAACAAAAATTAGTGATTATATTTCTAAAATTAATATTGTACTTTTTAATCCAAATGATTTAAAAATGGTGAAAGATACGCCGAGTATAAGAAGAAAATATTTAAATATAGCTATTTCTCAACTAAATGTAGATTATTTGCGACAGCTTAGTGCCTATAATAAACTTATTAAATTAAGAAATTCTTATTTAAAAAAAATGTATTTGAATGGAAATACTTTAGGGACCTATTTAGATGTAGTCACCGAAAAGTTAGTTGATGAGGGAATAAAGATATATGAAAAACGTTTGGAATATATTTCTTTCATTAATGAACAGATTTCTACTATTTATGAAAGGATTGCCTTAATGGGAAAATTGCATGTTAAATACATTAGCGACTATGAAAATAAGAGTAGAGAAGAACTTTTAAAGGTGTACCAAAAAAATTTATCTCGAGATTTGTCTTTTGGCAAAACGAATTTTGGGGTACATCATGATGATTTTTTGTTTACGCTCGATGGAATGGATTTAAAGGAATATGGTTCGGAAGGACAGCAGAAAAATGCGGTTATTTCTTGGAAATTTAGTGAAATGTCTATATTTAAATTACAAAAAGGTGTTACTCCAATACTTATTTTGGATGATTTGTTAAGTGAACTTGATAAAGAAAAGATTGAAAATATTTTAATGTTTATTGATAGTGATGTACAAACTTTTATTACGACAACTGAAATAGAAAAAATCGAGTCTTTATTGGGGGATAAAAAATGTAAAAAAATTCATGTTGCAAATGGATTACTAGAGGAGGTATAAAATGGAAGAGAAGAAACAACATTATGATGATGGAGATATCCAAGTTTTAGAGGGCTTAGAAGCCGTACGTAAAAGACCTGGTATGTATATTGGTACAACAAGTGAAAAGGGACTGCACCATTTGGTATGGGAAATTGTAGATAATGCCATAGATGAAGCATTAGCTGGGTATTGTGATGATATCGAAGTTGTCATTGGCAAAGGAAATACGATAACTGTTAAAGATGATGGGCGTGGAATGCCAACTGGTATTAATGTCAAAACAGGGTTATCCACAGTAGAAACTATCTTTACTGTACTTCATGCTGGAGGAAAGTTTGGTGGTGGCGGCTACAAAGTTAGTGGCGGCTTACACGGAGTAGGGGCAAGTGTCGTTAACGCGTTATCCACATGGCTTGAAGTTACGGTTTACCGAGATGGAAAAATATACTATCAAAAGTTTAGCAATGGTGGAAAACCAGAAGCTCCTTTGAAAGAGATTGGAACTTGTGAGGAAAACAGAACGGGAACGACTGTAACTTTTAAGGCTGACCCCGAAATTTTTACAGAAACAACGGTTTATAATTATGATACGTTAGCCAAGAGATTACAAGAACTTGCCTTTTTAAATAAGGGAATTCGTATTATTTTGTTTGATGAACGTGAAGAAGAGCATAAAAATGAGTTTTTGTATAATGGTGGTATTATTGAATATGTGCAAATGCTTAATAAGAATAAGAATCCTATTCATGAAAACGTTATGTATTTTGAGGGAACTGAGAATGGTATAGAACTTGAAGTAGCTATGCAATACAATGATTCTTATAATGCAAATGTGTATAGTTTTACCAATAATATTAATACATATGAGGGTGGAACCCACGAAGATGGAGTAAAACGTGCTTTAACTAGAATTATCAACAATTATGCGAAAAATAATAAGATTTTGAAGGATAATGATGAGGGATTCACTGGAGATGATGTTCGTGAAGGTTTAACCATGATTATATCTTGTAAGCATCCAGACCCTCAATTTGAAGGTCAAACGAAGACAAAATTAGGAAATGCTGAGGTGCGAAAAATTGCTGATGATGTATTTAGCGAAGGTTTTGAACGTTTTTTAATGGAAAATCCTAATGAAGCCAAAACGATAATGGAAAAAGTAAATACCGCTGCTCATGCTCGTCTTGCTGCGAAAAAGGCTAGGGAATTAACCAGAAGAAAATCTCCACTTGATACGATAAATACTTTAGGAAAACTTGCGGATTGTACAAGCAAAGATGCTTCTATTTCTGAAATATTTATCGTCGAAGGGGATAGTGCTGGAGGTTCTGCAAAGAGCGCAAGAATACCTAAAACACAAGCGATACTTCCTTTAAGAGGTAAAATATTAAATGTGGAGAAAGCTAGACTTGATAGAGCGTTATCAAATGAAGAAATAAGAACCATGATTACCGCTTTTGGTACAGGTATCGGGGATGATTTTGATATTGAAAAATTAAGGTATCATAAAATTATTATTATGACCGATGCCGATGTGGATGGCTCTCATATTCAAATCCTGTTATTAACATTATTTTATCGTTTCTTTAGACCGATTATAGATGGTGGATATGTATATATTGCTCAGCCGCCATTATTTAGTATTACATATGGAAAAAATATAAAGTATGTGCAAAATGAAATAGAATATGAAGAATACCGTGCTACTTTGCCTGCAAGTGCTAAGCCTATAGTAAAGCGTTTTAAAGGGTTAGGGGAAATGAATGCAGAAGACTTGCGTGATACTACGATGAGTATTGAAAACCGTGTTTTAAGAAGAGTTACGATTGAAGATGCTATTGAGGCAGATAAAATTATTGCTGATTTTATGGGAGATGATGTACTTCCTCGTAAAGCATTTTTGGAAGAACATGGGCATGAATATACGGAATTGGATGTTTAGGAGGGTTTAAGAATGGATAAGATTGTAGAAAATAATATTACAAATGAATTTACTGATTCTTTTGGTCAATATGCCATGAGTGTCATAGTAGATAGGGCACTTCCTGACCTTCGTGATGGATGTAAGCCAGTACATCGTCGTATTTTATATTCCATGTATGAAGCAGGATATACACCTGATAAACCATATCGTAAGTGTGCGAGAATTGTCGGGGATGTTATGGGAAAATATCATCCACATGGAGATACCTCTATTTATGATGCGATGGTTCGTATGGCCCAAAACTTTAGTTTTCGACATATGCTTGTGGATGGACACGGAAATTTTGGTAATATGGATGGTGATGGCGCAGCTGCAATGCGTTATACAGAAGCAAAACTATCCAAAATTGCTCTTGAAATGGTTCGTGATATCAATAAAGAAACAGTAGATTTTGTTCCTAACTTTGATGAAACGGAGAATGAACCTAAAGTTTTGCCTAGTCGGTTTCCTAATATCTTAGTAAATGGAACCATGGGAATTGCTGTTGGTATGGCAACAAATATTCCTCCTCATAATTTGGGTGAGGTTATTGATGGATGTGTTGCTTATATTGATAATCCAAATATTGATGTTGAAGGATTAATGGAGCATATTAAGGGACCCGATTTTCCTACAGGTGCTTCTATTTTAGGAAATAGTGGTATAAGAAAAGCTTATGAGACAGGAAAAGGCTCTATTACGATTCGTGGGCAAGCGGATATAGAAGAAGTGAACGGGAAAACTCGTATCATTGTTTCTTCTTTGCCTTATCAAGTCAATAAAAGTGAATTTCAGTCTCGTATTGGAGAATTAGTTCGTGATAAAGTAATTGATGGTATTAGTGAACTTCATGAGGAATCTAACTTGGAAAATCCTGTTCGTGTAGTTATCTATATTAAGAGGGATGCTAATGCCAATGTTGTATTAAATAATTTATATAAATATACACAGTTACAAACAACTTATGGTATTAATTTATTAATGATTGACCAAGGTTCACCGAAAATATTGGGACTAAAAGATATTATTTCAAAATACATTGATTATCAAAAGGAAATCATTGTACGTAGAACCAAATTTGATTTGAAAAAGGCGGAAGAAAGGGTTCACATCTTAGAAGGATTAAAGATAGCTTTAGAACATTTAGATGAAGTTATCAAGACAATTCGTGAATCCGCAACGGATGTAATCGCAAAAGAGCAATTAATGTCTAAATTTAATTTAGATGAGATACAAGCGCAAGCTATTTTGGATATGCGTTTACGTCGTTTGACTGGTTTGGAAAGAGAGAAAATTGAGTCAGAACTTGCAGAACTTTTAAAAACAATTGATGAATTGCGAGCTATTTTAGCAAGCGATGAAAAGGTTCTTGCTATTATTCGTGAAGAGTTATTAGAAATAAAGAATAAATATGCAGATGAGCGAAGAACTAATATTGATATGTCTGCTATTGAATTTATTGAAGATGAATCTTTGATTCCAGAAGAAGACATCATGATAGCACTTACCCACAATGGTTATATTAAAAGAACTACATCTGATACATTTAAACTTCAAAATCGAGGTGGTGTAGGAGTTAAGGGAATGAATACGAATGAAGAAGATTTTGTAGAGCATATTCTATCGTTATCCACACATGATTTTGTCTTGTTCTTTACAAATAAAGGAAAGGTATATCGTTTAAAAGGATATGAAATTCCTGAATTTAGTAGACAATCTAAAGGTTTACCAATTATCAATTTATTACAAATTGAGAAAGAAGAAAAAATTAATTCTATTTTGAGTGTTAAACGTGAGGATGAAGCGAAATACTTATTATTTGCAACTAAACATGGTGTGGTTAAGAGAACAAGTATTAATGAATTTGAAAATATAAGGACAAATGGGAAAATCTGTATTAGCTTAAGACCATCTGATGAACTTATTTCTGTCCAAAAGACTACAGGTAGTGATTGTATATTACTAGGCTCTAGTGATGGAAGAATGGTTAAATTTATTGAAGATGAAGTTCGAATTATGGGAAGAACAGCAAGTGGTGTTCGTGGTATTAATTTAGGAGAATCCGAATGTATTGGTGCTGAAAAGGCAAATGAAAATGATTCTTTGATTATTGTAACTAAGAAAGGTTATGGTAAACAAACGAATGTCTCTGATTACCGCCAAACAAGACGTGGCAGTAAAGGAGTTAAGGCTTTAAATGTTACGGATAAGAATGGTGATATGGCTGCATTTAAGCTAGCTGCAGAAAACAGTGATTTAGTTATAGTTACTAACACTGGAATGATTATCAGAGTTCCTTTAGAACAAATAAATGTTTTAGGAAGAGTAACGCAAGGTGTTAGATTGATTAATTTAAAAGATAATCAAGAAGTATCTACAATAAGTTTAGTAGAAAAAACTCCAGAGGTTCTCGAGGAAAATACTGAAGAAGTGGTAGATTCTCCTACACAAATGGAAGAAATCTCAAATGCTGAACAAGAATAATATTTAAATATGTTTCACGTGAAACATATTTTTCTTTTTAACTAAAGTTAATATTTTAGTGACAATCATTTAGAATAAGTTTATCTATAATGTTAAAGTAAAAATATTGTTTTAAAAAAATATAACTGTAGATATAGAAAAAATTTAAAATCTTTCTTTATTATGTCCTGCTAGTTTTAACAATTGCTTTAAAAGATATAAATAATAAATATTTTTTTCTTTTACATTTAGTTTTAGAATATTTAGTACTTAAAATATTTAAACTATGTTTTAATGTTTCACGTGAAACATATAGTGATTTTAATAAATATTGTAATTATTGTTATGTTATATTTTTTGCTTTTAATATAAATTTTAAAATATTGCTTCGCTCCTATTTTTTAAAAATTAAATAGCTTTTTTAGTTGATACATCTATTGTTACTAAAAAATAAGGAACATTTAGAGTATTGAACGGAAGACCTTTAAAAAATAAAATTTATATATATGTTTCACGTGAAACATATTGCAAAATATATCTTTTGTTGGTATTATTTGTTTGTGCAACGAATATACTGTAACCTGGTCAGAATCGGAAGATAGCAGCCACGTCAGTCTCTGTTCGTGTGCACTTTTTTTATAGGTGATTTTATTATGGTAAATGAAAAAAAGATTGTAGAAAAGCTACTTCAACTTTCAAAAAAAGCGTATAAAAGGAAAGAAGTGCCTGTTTCTGCTATACTTATTCACAATAATTCTATAATAGCAGCAGATTATAATCGTAGAGAGCATAAAAAACAAGTTACGGCTCATGCTGAATTTTTAGCAATTCATAAAGCGTCTCGTAAGTTGAAAAGATGGAATCTATCAGATTGCAATTTGTATGTTACTTTAAAACCTTGTAGCATGTGTATGGAGGTTATTAAACAGAGTCGAATAAAAAATGTTTATTATCTATTAGATAAACCGGATTTTAAACATGAATATTCAAAAACTGATTTTTTTAAGTTACCTCTTGAAAATGAAAAACAAACTTATCAACAATTATTAACTTCTTTTTTTAGAAATATGCGTTAATAATTGTTTTTTTATGCTATAATAATCGAGAAGCGAGGAGATACTTATGGCAACTGATTATAAAGTTTTGTATAGAAAATACCGACCTACTTCGTTTGATGAGGTGATAGGTCAAAAATATACAATAAGTATGTTAAAAAATGCCATAATAAATGATAAAATTTCTCATGCTTACATATTTACAGGTCCAAGAGGAACTGGTAAAACAAGCTCTGCTAAAATTTTTGCTAAAACCATTAATTGCGAGAATGCAAGAGAAGGTGTTCCGTGCGGAAAGTGCAGTAGTTGTTTAAATGTTGATAATAATGCGGACATTATTGAAATCGATGCGGCTTCTAATACAGGAGTCGATGAGATTAGAGAACTTATCAACAATATAAAAATAGCCCCTTCGTTTAGCAAATATAAAGTCTATATCATTGATGAAGTTCATATGCTTACACAGAATGCATTTAATGCCTTGTTATTAACGTTAGAGGAACCCCCAAGCCATATTGTTTTTATATTAGCAACAACCAATATAGAAAGCGTTCCTATTACTATTTTGTCTCGTTGTCAGAGGTACGATTTTAAGAAAATTGATAATGAAGAGTTAGAAAAACATCTAAAAGATGTTTGTGATAAAGAAAATATTTCGATTACAGAGGATGCAATTCAAGAAATCGTATATTTATGTGAGGGTGGATGCAGGGATGCACTAAGTATTTTAAATCAGTTATCCACAAGTCATTCTTCTATTGATTTAGATACGGTACTTAGTAATTATGGCTCTGTATCTTTGGTACAGATAAAAGAAATTGTAACTGCTTATTTAGATGATGATTATAATCATTTACAAGAAATTTTTCAAAAATTGGAAAAATCATCGATTGATTATAAGGTTTTTATTAAAAAATTAATAGATGAGCTATTTAATAAAGCCATTTTATATAAACAAGAAAATAATATTGTAGTTTATGAAAATATTAAAAATATCGTTTTTGAACTTAACGATTTGATAAATAAAATTAATATTAATATTGACCCTTTTCTTTTGATTTTTATGATTTTAATTCAATATATCAATGTTTCGCAAGGAACATTAAAAGAACCTATTGCTAAGGAAGAAATACAGGAAAATAACAATATAAAAAAAACAAAGAATATTGAAATTACTGGGGATATTGTTGCAATAAAAAAAAATACTGAAATAAAAGAGGAAAAAAAGAGTACAAATGTGGTGTCTGCTCTTGAAACACCAAAAATAGATAAAGATTTTGAAGATTATATAGAAAAATTAAAGGAGGTTCGTATTAATAATTGTTTTGCAGAAGCAGATAAGGCATTATTGAATTCATTTAAAGAAAAATGGTTAAAATTTAATGATTTTGTGGATGTAGGAGATGTAATAAAGCCGGTAGTGATTGATTCTATGGTTGTCCTGGCTTCTAGGGCATTAAATATTATTACGAATGTTCAAAATAGTATGGTGGAATTGTTTAATCATGAACTTACGAAGATTGAAAAGCAATATGCAGATGCATTAGGGGAAGAAATTCATTTTATTGCGTTATCCACTACCGATTGGGATGCGTATAAAAAGGATTATATAAAAAAATTAAAAGAAAATTATGTTTATCAAATAATGGAAGAACCTACTTATCAACAGGAAACGAAAGAAGTAAATCAAGAAGAAACTTCAGAAGATTATACAGATGTTTTTGCTATATTTGATAAAGATAAAATAGAAATAAAATAATAGAAAGAAGGAATAAATATGAATATGCAAAATTTAATGGCTCAAGCTCA
The DNA here is from genome assembly GCA_949025205.1 of uncultured Bacilli bacterium. Classification (GTDB taxonomy): domain Bacteria; phylum Bacillota_I; class Bacilli_A; order RF39; family UBA660; genus MGBC108787. The sequence continues at coordinate 11,707 of CARMXJ010000004.1, forward strand.
AAAAATGCAAAGAGATATCCAAAAGAAGAAGGATGAAATTGATAAAACTATTTTTACTGGTAAATCAGAAATGGTGGAAGTACAAATGAATGGAAAAAAAGAAATGATTTCTATTCAATTTCTTAATAAAGATATAAACAGCGATGATTTAGAAATTTTGGAAGATATGGTAGTTATTGCTTGTAAAGAAGCTACTCAAAAAATAGATAAGGAAATTGAAGAAAAGCTTGGTTCCATCGGCTCAGGTTTAGGTGGATTATTCTAAAATGATTTATCCTAAAAAACTTGAAAATATAATCGAATATTATAAAAAACTTCCGGGGATAGGCGAAAAAAGTGCCGAAAGGCTTGCCTTAGCAACTTTGGATATGGATACCGATTTAATTGCTGATTTTAGCTCTTCTTTGGTGGAAGCTAAAGCTACTTTAAGACCTTGTAAGATTTGTGGACATTTAACAGATAAAGAAATTTGTGATATCTGTAGTGATGAGGGACGAGATAAAAATATTATTTGTGTTATTGAAGATTATAAAAGTGTTTTTACTTTTGAAAAAGTAGGAAGATATCGTGGAACTTATCATGTTTTAAATGGACTCATTTCTCCTACAGAAGGTATTAGTTATGAAGATATTAATTTATCTTCTTTGATGGAAAGAGTAGAAAAGTTAGAAAATCCAGAACTTATTTTGGCATTAAAATCTAATATTGAAGGAGAAACGACAACCCTTTTTATTAAAAAGATATTTGAAGATAAAAATGTGGTGATTTCTAGGCTTTCTTATGGTATTCCTATGGGTGCTGATATTGATTATATTGATGTCGTAACTCTTGATAAGGCTTTAGATGATAGAAAGAAGATTTCTGATTAATATTTTTTGTCTGTTGTCCATATAATGAATTAACAGGTGATATTCATGGTTAAGAAAGTAATTGCATTTGTAAAAAAAATTATTTTTGCCTTTTTATTGTTGTATGGACTCGATTTGTGCATTAATTCTTTAAATGTAGTGATTCCTATAAATGTTTTTACTTTAGGAACTGTTACTTTTCTGGGTGTTCCAGGGCTTGTTTCTTTGATTGCTATGTTTTTTATGACAAAGTGAATGAAGTGGGTGGTATTTCTTGATAAGAAATGAAAATATTGAAAATTTAGTAAAAAAATATAATGAGAATAAATTGTCTCATGTTTTTTTAATTGAAACAAATGATAAAGTGCAAGCATTAAAGGATATAAAGGAACTTGTAAAAATAATCAATTGTCAAGAACCAGAGTTTCAAGAGGATTGTTCTAAATGCAATTTATGTCATTTGATTGAAACAGAGACGCTTCCTTCTTTAGAAATTATTTTCCCGGATGGACAAGCTATTAAAAAAAGCCAGATGGAAGCCTTAAAACAACACTTTTCTAGTGTGCCTTATTTATCGAAATATAATATTTATGTAATAAATGATGTGGAAAAGTTTAATTCTTCTTCTGCTAACATGATGTTAAAGTTTATTGAGGAACCAGAACCAAATATTTTGGGTTTTCTTATTACAAACAATCGAGAAAATGTAATTCATACTATTAAAAGTAGATGTGAGATTGTACAAGTAAATTATGAAGAAGAAAATTTTTGTATTTCAGATGATTTGAAAAATTTGGCAATTACGTATTTAACTAAAATTGAAGTAGAAAAAGAAAAAAGTATTGTATATAATAAAATTGTTCTAGATGCCAAATTGGATAGAGAAGATATGATTCCCTTTTTTAAAATACTTTTGCAGATTTATTTGGATTTTTTCAAAGAAAAACAAGCTTATGAAGGGTTAAAAATTTTACAAAAGCTTTCTAAAAAAGAACTTTTAAAAAGAATATCATTGGTTTTGGATTGTATAGAACGATTAAATTACAATATAAATATTAATTTACTTTTGGATGATTTTGTTTTGCGATTGGAGGAATAAGATGCATATATATGGTGTAAAATTTAGTGATAAAGGCAAAGTTTATTATTTTAACGCCCATAATTTAAAAATTAATAATAACGTTTGTGTCATTGTAGAAACAGAGAAAGGTTTGCAATATGGAAAAGTTGTCGAACAAGTAGATGCTAATTCTATAGAAAATTTAAAAGAGGGAATAAAGGATATTGTCAGAACCACTACAAAAGAAGATTATAAAAAACATTTAAGCAATTTAAAAGATGCAGAACAAGCTCTTAAAATGGCTCAAAAAATAGCAGATGAACTTGGTCTTGTGATGCGTTTTTTGTCTTCCTCTTTTACTTTTGATAAGAAACAATTATTGCTTCAATTTACAGCAGATGAGAGAGTGGATTTTCGTGAACTTACTCGTAAGCTGGCATCTATTTATCGAACGCGAATTGAACTTAGACAGATAGGAGCTAGAGACAAGGCTTGTAGTGTTGGAGGAATTGGACAATGTGGTAGAGAGCTTTGTTGTAGTTCCTTCTTGCAAACTTTGGAATCTGTTTCTATGAATATGGCCAAGAATCAAAATTTGGCTTTAAATCCTTCTAAGATAAATGGTTGTTGCGGAAGACTTTTATGTTGTTTAGCTTATGAAGATTCATTATACGTAGAATCTCATAAGGGACTTCCCAATGTTGGGGATACTGTTAAAATGCAAAATATACAAGGAAAAGTAATTTCTGTAGATATTTTAAATCGTAAGATAAAGATTGATTGTGGCAATGAAGTAAAAGAAGTGGACATGAACAATGAAAGTCATCAATGATTTATTTGATTATGAAAATTTAAAGATTGTTCAAGATAGTGATGTGTTTAAGTTTTCCTTAGATTCTATCTTGCTTTCTGAATTTGTGGATAATGTGGATAAGTCGAAAATGATATTAGATTTGTGTACAGGGAATGGTGCTATTCCATTTCTTTTGTCTTATTATACAGAAAGTAAAATAGTTGCTTTTGAAATCCAAAAATATATTTATGAACTTGCAGTGGAAGGAACCTTGATAAATCGTTTGGAAAACCAAATCCAGTTCATCAATGATTCAGTTATCCACATTCAAAAATATTTCCCAGGAAATACTTTTGATGTCATTGTTGCCAATCCTCCTTACTTTAAATATCAAGAAAACTCTGTTATAAATGAGAATGAGTGTAAGGCGATTGCAAGACATGAAATAACTCTTACTTTAGAAGAAATTTTTAAAGTTGTTCAATATGCTTTAAAAGAAAATGGTTGTTTTTATTTGGTACATAGACCTGAAAGATTAGAAGAGATTTTGTATTTTTGTGAGAAATATAAAATAATTGCTAAAAAGATACAATTTGTTTATACAAAAAATGATAATAATGCTAGTATAGTTTTGTTGAAGTGTGTTAATCATGCCAGAAATGATTTAAAAGTTTTGGCGCCACTTTTTGCTAGTTCGTATACAAGTTATAAAAATATATTTAGGAAGTGAAAATATGAAAATAGAAGACTATTATTATCATTGCATTAATAAAGATTTGTCTGATGAAAAAGCATTATATGATATTTTTCAAAAGATATTGGAAAGTAATGCTTTATTGTCCCGAAACAAATCTGGTTTTATAGATAAAAAAATTCCTTTGAATGGTGATAATTATATTTCACTTGCTTATTATCAGCCAATTTTAAAATATAAGGTACCTGCTATGGAACTAATAGATTTTACAAAATCGAATATGAATAAAATCTTCAAAAACTATGAGGATTATCTAAATTATGTGACACAAGATAGATACATTTCCAGCCCACTTACTAAAGAACAATTTTTTTCTAGGAACAATACAAGTGATAAAAGAGAATATTTTCGATATCTTGATTCGGTGAATCGACTTTTTCCTATTGATTTAAAATGGCTTTTTAAAAATGAATCTAAAAATGATAAAATTCTTCAGTATATTTATAAGAAATCAACAGTGAAACAAAACATAAGTGATATAGGTTATTACTTTACTAATGATAATGCTTTTGATTTGGTTATTTTAAATAATATGAGTATAATATTTATTATTTCTAAAGAGATACCAATTCAGAAGACTATTTTAATTCCTAATTTGCCAGAAAATTTTTTTGATAAAGATATGGAACAAGAGATGGTAAATTCTATTGATAAACGCTATTCTAATTTAATTGGGGAAGTGCAAGTTCGAGATAGAATTGCATTAGAATTTGTAAAAGGAATTATTATCAATGATAAATTAAATAGTGAAATAATAAAAAGTATATTAAAGAAATGTAATAAAGAGATTCCTATTATGAAGTTTAATATGAATAAAGGAATAATAGAAAAAGTAGGGTGATGTTCATGAAATTAATTGTTGGTTTAGGGAATCCAGGAAAGGAATATGATAGTACTCGTCATAATGTAGGATTTATGATACTTGACCACTTTACAACAAGCACAGACTGGCAAAAAAGATTTGATGGGCTTTATAGGATAGAAACCATTTGTGGAGAAAAAGTAATGTTATTAAAACCCACTACTTTTATGAATTTATCTGGTAATTCTGTTAGTAAAGCGATGAAATATTATGATATATCTATTGAAGACATTTTAGTATTACAAGATGATATGGATATAGGGTTTGGGAAATATAAATTAAAAAAAGATAGTTCTGCTGGAGGGCATAATGGAATTAAGTCTATTATTTCTTCTATTGGTTCTAATGCTTTTGCTCGTTTGAAAGTTGGCATTTCACATGATAAAAATGGGAATACAATTGATTATGTTTTAGGTAAGTTTTCCAAAGAGGAAAGAGAATTTCTAGAAAGTCAGTATGATACGTTTAATGCTATTCTTACGGAATTTATTACATCAGGAATTGATAAGACAATGAATAAATACAATTAGGAGTTATGGTTATGGAATGGTTATATAATAAATTTTCTACACAAGAAAATGTTAGAATAACTGGTCTTACGCGAGAATTAAATGTTTTGTATCTACAGCATTTGTTTTTAGAAAAACAAGAAAACTTGCTTTTGGTTACAAATTCTCTTTATGAATGTAATCAGTTATTTTCACTCTTAAGTACATACAATCTAAATGTGCTTCTTTTTCCAATGGATGATTTTTTATCTACTGTTGCTCTTGCTATTTCCCCTGACTTGAAAATTAAAAGATTAGAAACTTTACAAAAGTTAAAGGAAGGAAAGTATATTGTTGTAACAAATTTAATGGGGTATTTAAAGTTTTTGCCTTCTTTAAAGGAAAGTTCTACTACTAATTTTTCTATTAAAGTAGGTGATACTATTTCAAGAGAAGAGTTTGTTTTGCAACTTGAAAAATTTGGTTATTCTAGGGATTCTATTGTTACTGCTACAGGAAATTATGCTGTTAGAGGGTTTATTTTGGATTTATTTTTAACGTTTTTAGAACATCCTATTCGAATTGAATTTTTTGGTAATTCGATTGAATCCATTCGTTATTTTGATGAAAATACCCAACTTTCTTTAGAAAATATTAAAGAAGTTACGATAACGCCTTATGATGAAATTATTTATGAGGAGAAAAGCTCATTACTTGAATATTTGCAAGACCCCATTGTTTTGTATTACGATTATCAACAAATAGAAGCAGGGTATTATAAATTACAACAAGATATAATGGAATACAATATAGCCAACGAAGTAGATATTAATACTTCTTATATGTTTAAGTTAGAAGATTTAAATGCTTCTAAAAAAATATATTTGGATACTTTAGAAAATGCAGATGTTAAAGATGTTCCTCTTATTAAATATAGTTCTCAAGAGATGGAAAATTTTCGTTCTAATTTTACTCTTTTACAAGAAAAGGTATATGGCTTTATAAAACATGGTAAAACTGTTGTTTTTGCTTTAACAACGGAGCATCAAATTTTGGAAATTCGAGAACTATTCTCTGATGCTATTCTTAGCAAAAATGGAAATATTGTAAAAAATCAAGTAAACATTATTAAGAAACATGTCAATAAAGGATTTCTTTTTGATGATATAGTTTTAATCTGTCCCTATGATATAGAAGAAATCCATGAAGAAAAGATAAAATATAAGAATACTTTAAAAATGGGGAAAAAGATTAATTCTGTTAATAATTTAACTCTTGGAGATTACGTTGTGCATCGTGCTCATGGTATTGGAATTTATAATGGTGTGGTTACATTAAAACAAATGGGTCTGGAAAAAGATTTTATTCAGATTAATTATTTAGGCAATGATAAAGTTTATATTCCGGTCGAAAAAATTACAAGTATTTATAAGTATACCGATAAGGATGGCGTGAAGCCAAAAGTCAATAAATTAAATAGTACTTCCTGGGAACTAAAAAAACGGCAAGTGCAAAAAAAGATTAAAGATATTTCCGAAGAGTTAATGAAACTGTATGCCCTTCGAAGTAATACAAAAGGGGATAGTTATATTGACTATCCTATGGAAGATTTGTTTGCTATGGAATTTCCTTATGAAGAAACGAAAGACCAAGAAAAAGCCATTCAAGATGTTTTAAATGATTTAAGAAGTCCTGTTCCTATGGATAGACTTTTGTGTGGAGATGTTGGATTTGGAAAAACAGAAGTTGCTTTTCGAGCTATGTTTAAAACCGTTTTAAATAATAAACAAGTCATGTATTTGTGTCCTACTACGATTTTATCAAAACAACAATATACTTCTGCGTTAAAACGATTTTCGAATTATCCCATTACAATTGCTTTATTAAACCGTTTTACAACGAAAAAAGAAACCACTCGTATTTTGGAAGATTTAAAGGCAGGTAAAATTGATATTTTGTTTGGAACACATCGCCTTTTGAGTAGTGATGTGCAATGTAAAAGTTTAGGATTACTGGTTGTGGATGAGGAACAACGTTTTGGTGTAACCCATAAAGAGAAAATAAAGCAATTTAAAAATGATGTAAATGTTTTAACATTATCAGCAACTCCTATTCCGAGAACTTTAAAGATGGCGATGAGTGGTCTTCGTGATTTATCTATTATTGATACTGCTCCCGTTAATCGGTATCCTGTGCAAACTTATGTGGTAAGTGAAAATGATTTAATTGTGAAAGATGCTATTTATAAGGAGTTATCAAGAAAAGGGCAAATTTTTATTTTATATAACAAAGTGGCTTCTATTGAAGAATTTTCAAATCGTTTGCAAAGACTTGTTCCTGAAGCACGTATTTCATTTGCCCATGGACAAATGACAAAGAAAGAATTAGATACGATAATGGAATCTTTTGTTGCTTTCGAATTTGATATTTTAGTTTGTACTACCATTATTGAAACAGGTATTGATATTCCTAATGCTAATACTTTAATTATTTATGATGCCGACCATTTTGGTTTAAGTCAACTTTATCAACTTCGTGGTCGTGTGGGTAGAAGTGAGCGAATTGCTTATGCTTATCTTTTGTATGATAAACAAAAAGTTTTAAATGATATTGCTGTAAAACGTTTACAAGCGATTAAGGATTTTACGGAACTTGGTAGTGGATACCGAATTGCTATGCGTGATTTATCTTTACGTGGCGCCGGCGATATTTTAGGAAGTGAACAAGCAGGTTTTGTAGAATCCGTTGGTATTTCTCTTTATATGAAAATGATAGAAGAAGAAATGAAGCGACTTCAAGGAGAAGTGGTAGAGGAAGAGGATACAGACACAAAATCTTTAGTCAACGTAAGTACTCATATTAGCGATAATTATGTCAGCGATGAAGATATTAAAATTGAAATTCATCAATTGATTAATGAAATAGAAGATATGGAATCTTTAGAACGTATTAAAGGTATTTTGGAAGACCGTTTTGGTAAAATTAATGAAACACTTTTGGTTTATATGTATGAAGAGTGGTTTGAAAAACTAGCGAAAAAGTTAGAAATTACAACTGTAAAACAAACGGATAGATTCGTAAGTTTTGAAATTCCAGAGAGTGTTTCTTCTAAAGTAAAAGGAGATAAGTTGTTTTTAGAAGCTTATAATATTAGTACTGCTTTTTCCTTTAAGTATGTGAATAAAAAAATTACCATTACTTTATTAATTGGAAATTTAGAAAAACATTTTTTGTATTATTTAGTGCCGTTATTAGAACTTATTTTGTCCGATGTAGAAGAAATTTAAAAAACTTCTACTTTTTCTTTGTTATTTTATAAGTTAATGGAATGATATTTTGGGTTTTAACGAAGTTTGCAATTAGTTTATCTTGTTTTTTGGAAATAATGATGCCTATTGTTTCCTTATGGAATGTTTCTTTTATTTGTTCATCAACTATTTGCATATAAAATTCTATTTGTGCTTTATCTTCTTTCTTTAATTCTCGTAATTTCAATTCTACTACAAAAAAGCAATTTAGTTTGTAATTAAATAGAAGGATGTCAATGTAATAATTTTTTTTATTGTAGTTTATTTTGTACTGATTATCTACTAGAGTAAAACCTTCTCCTAGTTGATTAAAAAAGTTTTGTAATTTAGCAAGTATGGAAATTTCTAAATCCTGTTCTCTGGTTATTTCTGTTTCTATTTCGAGAATAATAGGGTCTTTCATCGTATTTAGTAAGGAATATTTATTTGCGGGTAGCATAATTTCTATTTTATCAGGTTTTTTTATTAAACGCTCATAGGCATTACTATTGATTTCTTTTTTTAGTTCTCTTACGGATAAGTTTTTAGAAATACATTGATTAATGTAATAATTGCGTTTGTTTTTATCTTTAACAGGAAGCAATATTTTGAAATGACTCCAAGTTAATTGTTGCCACACTGTAGCAAGTATTGGAATTAGTAAATAAAACTGTCTAAATCGGGTTAAATTTGTATAATTGTAACCACTTCCATATTTTTTTGTATATGTTTTAGACCATTCTTTAATAAGTTCATTACCATATTTTGCACGTTCTTTACCACCTTGAGCTTCAACTAATAACTTTCCAATATTCCAATAATTAGTTAATATATCTTGGTTTTCTTTTATGATTCTTGCACGTTTATTTATTTCATTCTTTTTAATGTATGTTTCGATTTCGCTATAATAATTCATAAGATGTATCTCCTCTTATTATATATACAAGCTAAATTTGCGATCTCCTTTTATTTTTATAGATAATCTTAAAAAATGATTTTCTTTTGTATAATTTTTTTTCTATAACCCACACTAATAAACGTAAGGAGTTGAGTCACTTTTGAAGTCAACAGGAGTTATTCGAAGAATTGATGAGTTAGGAAGAATTGTTTTGCCGAAAGAAATACGACGTAATTTAGGAATTCGTGATGGAGAAAATTTAGAAATATTTGTAGAAGATGACCAAATTGTTTTAAAGAAATATTCTAAGATTAAAGATTACGCAGAAACTATAAATACAATATGTGAGCTTGTTTCAACAGTTTATGATGTTAAAATGATTGTTACTGATAGAGATAAAGTTATTTATTCGAATTTTGATAAGAATATAGTTGGTACAGAGTTAGATATGAAATTAATTGGTTATATTCATAATCGTGAGAGTGTTTTAAAAAATAGCTTACAAGCATATCATTTTAACAAAGAGGAAAAGAAAGGCTACTATTTTATCCAGCCGATTATTTCTTCTACAGATTGTTTAGGCCTTTTGCTTATTTATAGTGATAAGATAATACCAGAAGAAAATATTTCTTTATTAAAGTTAATGTCTACGATTATCGTTAGTAAAGTGGATATTGCTTGAATGTCCTATTATTTTGTGTTAAGATAAGCTTAATTAACGAAGAAGGAAAGAGTAACCTTTTGGAAGTTTTTAGAGAGTTTGCTAGTGGTGAAATGCAAATAGCGAATATTAGGTGAAGATGGCTCTGGAGTTAAAACGATTTATTCTCGTTACGAATTTAAAGTGCATGATTAATCATGAATTAAGGTGGTACCGCGGAAATTTTTCGCCCTTAATTTATGATTTTTTTATTTTTTAAGGAGGAGAAGCAAATGGAATATATTCATAAAAGTATGGCTAGTTTTTATGCAGGAGATGGATATTCGGGAATGGATTATCCGATGCAAGATAAAGATATTAATTTTGCGGTTATAAAAATAAGTTCTAGAAGTCCTAAAACAGGCTATCAAATGAATACGAGTTGTAAAGAATTACTTTATATTCTAAATGGAAGTGGAACATTGTATCTAAAAGATAAAGAAAAAACTTCATTTAAAGAGGGAGATGTTATTTTGTTAGATAAAAAGGAGTGTTATGCTTTTGAAGGAAATTTTGAGGCAGCAGTTCCTTGTACTCCGGCATGGACTAGCGAGCAACATCAATATGTTGATTAATAGAAGGGAAGAAGTGTTGTGAATAAAGTTGTGATGATTACGGGTGCAAGAAGAGGTTTAGGACTTGCTTGCGTTTATAAATTTGCCGGGGGGGGGGGTATAACATTGTTTTAAATGGTCGCTCCCATTATGAAGAATTAGTAAAAATTCAAAAAGAAATAGAAGAAAAGTATTCTGTAAAATGTTTGGTATGTTATGGAGATATTGCAAACGAAGAAGATGTAAAAAGGATGCTTGAAGAAGTAAAAAATACGTTTGGTACATTAGATGTATTAGTTAATAATGCTGGTATTGTTTATGACATGGAAATTGAAGATAGACCTACTACTCTTTTTGAAGAGACAATGCATAATAATGCAACTGGAACATATTTAATGTGTAAGTATTTTGGTAAATTTATGTATGAACAAGATAAAATAACTCGAATTGTAAATGTCTCTAGTACGAATGGAATTGATTGTAATTTTCCAACCAGTATTGATTATGATGCCTCAAAAGCAGCGATTATTTCTTTAACAAAAAATTTTGCCATGGAATATGCTCCTAAAATTTTAGTGAATGCAGTTGCTCCAGGATGGATTAATACAGAGATGAATAAAGATTTACCTAAGGATTTAGTAGATGAAGAGATTTTTAAAATTTATTTAAAACGATTTGCAGAACCAAAAGAGATAGCAAGTTTGATTTATTATTTAGGAAGTGAAGAAAATACTTTTGTAAATAATGAAGTTATAAAAATTGATGGTGGTTATTAAAAGGAAAGAAGGTTAATTATGAAAGAAAAATATTATATTACAACAGCGATTGCATATACATCTGCAAAACCTCATATTGGAAATACATATGAAATTGTTTTGGCGGATAGTATAGCTCGTTATAAAAGATTAAAGGGATTTGATGTTTATTTTCAAACAGGAACAGATGAGCATGGAGAAAAGATTCAAATTAATGCGATAAAAGCTGGTTTAACTCCAAAAGAATTTGTAGACAATATTGCAACTGAGGTTAAAAATATTTGGGATATTATGAATACTTCTTATGATAAATTTGTCCGTACTACCGATAAAAATCACGAACGAATTGTACAAAAAATATTTAAGAAAATGTTTGATAAGGGAGATATTTATTTAGGAGAATACCAAGGGTTATATTGTGTTCCTTGTGAGTCTTTTTGGACAGAATCTCAACTTGTAGAAGGAAAATGTCCGGATTGTGGAAGAGAAGTAGAATTAAAGAAAGAAGAAGCTTATTTTTTTAAATTAAGTAAATATCAAGATAAATTGATAGAATATATTGAGTCTCATCCAGAGTTTATAGAGCCAGAAGCTCGTAAGAATGAAATGGTGAATAATTTTTTAAAACCAGGATTACAAGATTTATGTGTGTCTCGTACTTCGTTTGATTGGGGAATACCAGTGGATTTTGATTCGAAGCATGTTGTGTATGTTTGGCTTGATGCTTTAACAAATTATATTACTAACATTGGATATGACCCAGATGGTTCTAGTGATGAATTTTTCAAGTGGTGGTCCGCAGATTTGCATTTAGTTGGAAAAGATATTATTCGTTTTCATACCATTTATTGGCCGTGCTTTTTAATGAGTTTGGATTTGCCTTTACCTAAACAAGTTTTTGGTCATCCATTTCTTATAATGAAGGATGGTAAGATGAGTAAAAGTAAAGGAAATTTAGTTTATGCAGATGATTTGGTCCATGAATTTGGTGTGGATGCGGTTCGTTATTATGTTTTACATGAAATTCCTTTTGCATCGGATGGAGTCTTTACAAAAGAATTGTTAGTGGAAAGAATTAATGGGGATTTGGTAAATATTTTGGGAAATTTAGTCAATCGAACCATTGCAATGGCAAAGAAATATTTTGCGAGTCACTTAGAAAATAAAAATGTTTTAGAAGCGGTAGACAAGGAACTTCTTTTTGTGGTAAATACATTAGAAGAGAAAGTAGAAAAAAGAATGGATGCCCTTGAGATTGGTTTTGCAATGGATGAAATTTTTGAAGTTCTTAGAAGAAGCAATAAATATATTGATGAAACAACACCTTGGGTGCTTGCTAAAGAAGAAGATAAAAAAGAAAGACTAGAAACTGTACTTTATCATTTGATAGAGAGTATTCGCGTATGTGCTGTATTTTTAAGTCCATTTTTACCAGAGACGAGCGATAAAATATTTAGTCAAATTAATAGTAGTGATAAATCTTTTACTTTTAACGAAAGTAATGTTTATGACTTAAAAGAACCAGAGATTTTATTTCAAAGAATTGATGTTGAGAAAAAATAGTTTTTAGAGAAGCTTATAATTCGTTATAAGTTTTTTTCTTGACAAAAAGTATGATAACGACTATTCTATTTTCCATATGACAAATTTACAAGTGGAAAAAGATATACATTTTGCTAAAAGAATTGTTTTGCAAACTAAGAAATATGAAAAGTATAGGAAGTATTCTGTTGTTCCTATAAGAGGAACAGAAAATATTCAAGAACTTTTTTCTAAAATCAAAAATACTTTTCAATTTATATTAATGGTTACTGCTAGTGGAGACCAAATCTTAGAAGCGGTTTTACATGGTGCCAAAAATATAACTTGTTTTGATATTAATCGTTTAGCTAAGTATGGGTGTGAACTTAAAGTAGCAGCTGTTTTGGCGTTAAAATATGATGAATTTATCAGTTTTTATAAAGGAAATTTTTCTTTTTCTCTTTTTCAGAAAATAGTTCCTTTTTTAAAAGGAGATAGCTTGTATTTTTGGAGTCAACTTTTTAATACAATAAATGGGTTTGATATCTATACCCGTCTTTTTGATAGCAGGTATCACATGTCTATTGAATTAACTACTACAAAATGCTCTGTTTATAGTGAAAAAGAGTATTATGTAATAAAAGAAAATTTAAAAAATGTAACTATTTCTTATATTGATTCCAATGTTTTAAATATTATAAAAAATGAAAAAGTAAAAAATCAAAAATATAATCTTATTTATTTGTCTAATATTTTTTATTATTTAGGAAAGAGTGAAAAATATTGTAGTGGTTTTATTAAAGAAAAGCTTTTGCCATTATTAAAAGAAAACGGTGAAGTTTTTATTCATTATTTGTATGGGCAAGGGGGAAGCAAAATAAATTGTACTTCTTTTTCAGACTTTATGTGGCTAGAGTATAATCAGGAAATATTAGATAGGTTTGAAGAATTATTGCCTATCACTAAGTATTATGTTACGTGTACTGGGTATGGTAATCCAATAGGAGATAAAGATGTTGTTTTATCTTTGAAACGTTAATTTTACTTCTTTTGTTATATTTGTTATAGTATTTTTGGAGTGAAGCTTATGTTTTGTGGCAGATGCTTTGTTTAATATTAGATATATTATTTAATTTATTCTTGACTCTTCCCTTTATGTCAGGTTTATGCTGAACATGAAAGAGAGAAAAATATGATAAAAATTGGAGATTTTGCTATTTTGTTTAATGTTTCTATTAAAACTATTTATTTTTATGAAAAAAAGGGTTTATTAAAACCTGCTTATGTAGATATTTATTCTGGATATAGATATTATGATGAATTGAATATTGAGCAAATGAGTAAAATTTTAGCTTTAAAGGAATTAGGCTTGAAATTAAATGAAATTCAAAATATAGATAATGATTTGGTGCAAAGAAAAATCAAAGAATACACCGAAACAGTTAAAATTATTTCCAAAAATATTAATATTTTAAAAACTCTTTCGATAGAAAATGGAGGAGTGAAAAATTTGAGAACATTTGTAAATGATGAACGTGCTATTGGAAAATGGGTATTAGAAGGAGTATATGATAGAAGAGAAAATTATCCTAATTATCCCAGTGAATTTGAAATACTTATTAAAGAATTATATTTAATACCTAATGGAAAAGAGTATTGGGTTATTTCATGGACTAAAGGGATTATTTATATATCTGGTCGTGAAAATAAATACGAAATAGAGAATGATAAAATGTTTGTGAACTTAGTTGACCCAATGGATAATAAAGATTATAAAGTTGCAGTATATAAAAAAATAGATGATACTATTTATACAATAAAAGATATTGAAAAAAAAGATGATATTTTCGTTCCTTTTGTTAAAGATACAAAATTAATAGGCTTTTGGGAATGTATTGATTTTATTAATAGAAAAGAGGAATTTTCTGTTTTAGATAAATCTAATCAAAATTTACCATTAAAACAACTTATTATTACCCCGGATAATAAAGTGATAGTCGATTATGGAGATGTAGTACGTAATACTATATATACTAAAGGTTATATTATTAATTTGTGTTTAGAGAATATGCTTTGCCAATATGAATATAGAAGTATAAATGGTAAGTGTTATTTGATAATTGAGTGGAAAAGCGGAGATTATGTATACGGCGGTATGATAAATGGCTATTATGTTCTTGGAAAAACAGAAATGAATGCTTAAAATGCAATATTCAATTATGGAAAAGTAAAAATGTCCTTAATTTTCGTTTTAAATTTGAAACGTTAATTTTACATCTTTTGTTATATTTGTTATATTTGTTATATTTGTTATAGTATTTTTGGAGTGAGGCTTATGTTTTGTGATACACATTGTCATTTGTTTAAAGAATATTATGAAGATATTGATGGGATAATTGATAACGCTTTTCAGAGTGGAGTGAATCGAATGATTGTTTCCGGATGTGATGGTAAATCGAACAAAGAAGTTATGGAACTATTAAATAAAGAAGGTATTTATGGAACACTTGGCATACATCCTGAGGATGTTTTAAATTGTACATTAGAAGATGTAGGATTTATGGAAAAAAATTTAAATCATCCTAAAATTATCGCTATTGGAGAAATTGGTTTGGATTATCATTATGGAAAGGAAACCCGAGAAGAACAAATTCATTTGTTTGAACTACAACTTGCTCTAGCAGAAAAGTATAATCTACCAGTAGTTATCCATTCTAGAGAAGCTACTTTAGATACAATGAATAGTTTAAAGAAGTTTAAAGTACGTGGTGTCATTCATTCTTTTAGTGGAAGTTTAGAAACAGCAGAAATTTATATGAAAATGGGTTTTTTACTTGGTGTGAATGGTGTGGTTACTTTTAAAAATTGTAATTTGAAAGAAGTCATAAAAAAAATTCCTTTACATACTATTTTACTAGAAACCGATTCTCCTTATTTAACTCCTGTTCCTTTTCGTGGAAAGCCCAATGACCCTAGTAAAATATTAAGTATTGCAGAATTTTTATGTGATTTAAAAGGGGTAACTTTGGAAGAATTAGCTAGAATTACCAATGAAAATATAAAACGAGTTTTTGACATTTAAATCTATCTTTGTTAGAATAATTTTATAGACAAGAGGTGAAATCGTGGTTCGTACTTTATTTAAAAGCCTACTTAAATTAACACAAGTTGCTATTCTTGTTTTGCTTGTTATTTTTGTTGAATCAAGTAATAAAATTAAAGAAACAAAAGTTTTAAATGATAATTATAATAAATCCATTGATTTGTCTACTATGGCTTTAAAATTAAAAGAAGATATTGCAAATGATTTATATAGTGCAAAAGACACTTTTACAGGGGATTTAACTGGATATACCGCCGATTGTCCTTTGTGTAGTGGTCGTCTTGCTTGTCTTCCGAATTACTATGTAATGGATGGAACAGATACTTATCAAGATGTTTCTTATGGTAATGTTCGTATTGTTGCATCAAGTAAGAATTTACCTTGTGGAAGTATTATTCGTTTTAATAAAGAAAGAATTTCAGACGAACCTATCCTTGCTATTGTTCTTGATAGAGGAGTACTTGGAAATGATATTGATTTGTTAACTCCTGATGTGGGGTATGCTACTTCTTATGTGGGACGTTCTGTTATTACTTATGATGTTTTAAGAAATGGATGGCAATAGGCCATTTTTTTTGAAAGAAGGATACTATTTTATGAAGTATGTAGAAGCTAAAAAGAGGTATGGTCAAAATTTTTTGAAAAGTAGGGAGGTTTTAGAAAAGATAGCCAATGCTATTATAATTCATGAGAATGATTTGGTTATTGAAATTGGACCAGGAATGGGAGCTTTGACAGAATATTTGTATCAAAAGCATTCTTTTTTGTTGTGTTATGAAATCGATACACGTATGCAAGAATTTCTAGAAAAGTATAATACAGAGAAAAGTAAAGTGATTTATGATGATTTTTTAAAGAGAGAAATTTTATTAGATATCAATAAATTTCCTTATGAAAAAGTATATGTGGTTGCAAATATCCCTTATTATATAACTTCTTCTATTATTACAAAATTATTAGAACTTTCTATTTTTGAGAAGATAGTGTTGCTTGTTCAAAAGGAAGTGGCACAAAGAATTACATCAAGTGCTCATTCGAAGGAGTATAATGCTTTTACTTTGTATGTTGATTATTATTATGAAGCAGAACTTTTGTTTTTTGTGGATAGAAACCAATTTACACCGGCTCCCAAAGTAGATAGTGCAGTGGTGAAATTAATAAAAAAAGAGAATGTTCCTGTCCAAAATAAAGAATTCTATTTTCAGTTTATTAAAGAGGCATTTTCTAGTAAAAGAAAAACGTTAAAGAATAATCTAAAAAATTATGACTGGGAAAAGATAAAAGGTATACTTGAACGTTTAGGGTATACGGAAAATGTAAGAGCAGAGGAAATAAGGAAAGAGGATTTTTATCAATTGGTTTGTTTGTATGAAAAAGAGGCAATATAAATGAAAGTGATTTTTTTGGATTTTGATGGGGTTGTCAACGATATACATAAAAGAGAAGTTTACGTGAATCCTAATTTTGTATTGGAATTAAAAAAGGTAATAGAAAAGACAGGTGCTAAAATAGTAGTGACTTCTAATAAAAGGGATGGAGCTTTGGTTAGCGGTTCTTTTCCGTTAGAAGATTCTTTTTGTTATAAATATTATGTTCAACCTTTAGAGCAAATGGGTATTGAAATTTATGATTATACACCATTTATTACCGGTGCTAAGGAAGAAGAAACTAGGGAATTAGAGATAGAAGCTTATTTAAAAAAACATCCTGAAATAAAAGAATTTGTAATTGTTGAAGATGATTATGTTATGCAGAGGTTGTATCCTCATCAAGTATTTATTGAATATAGTGGAGGTTTTGTTTCTGCATATGTAGAGCCAGTAATTCAAATTTTAAATGGGAATTTAGGTTTTTATCCGCCAGAATATGATTTATCTGAAACTTTTGAAGAAAGATTAAGACGATTATTTCCAAGCCTTTATTTATCAAAACCTTTTATTGATGAAACGAAAGAGGAGTATTTAAAAACAATCGGTTCTTTAAACTGTGCTACAAGAGAAGAATATTCTCAACAAGAAATTGATGCCATGGTTTGTCGTTTAAAAAAATCGATTCATAAAAATAGATAATTAGCATATAGTATAGTGGTGATGCAAAGTGCCTATTAAAAAAGGAGACATTGTCACGCGTAAAAGTTATGAACATGATACTTTGTTTAAAGTTATGAATGTCAAAGGTAAAATTTGTTATTTAAAGGGAATAGATGTACGCTTGTATGCAGATAGTGAAGAAAGTGATTTAACCCTTGCAACGAAAGAAGAACAGATGCGTTTGACAGAAGATGTAGAAGAAAGCGATAATGAAGATAATTTAGATAGAAGTGCCTTTTTTTATTTGCCAGGAAAAGTAATGCATATCGATGGGGATGCAGAATATCTTGGAAGATGTTTAGAGTATTATAAAAAACATAATATTTTTGCAGTTGGAAAAAAGATTAGTGAAGTAGATATTCATAATAAAATACGGGATTTATTACAAGAGTATAAACCAGATATCGTGATAATTACAGGACATGATGCTTATTTTCGAAAAAAAGGGGATATTCACGATTTACGAAATTATAAGAATACAGAGAATTTTGTAAAAGCAGTAAGAGAGTGTCGGAAGTATGAAAAAAGCCATGAAAAGTTAGTGGTTATTGCTGGAGCTTGTCAAAGCAATTATGAGGAACTTATTAAAGCTGGTGCTAATTTTGCATCAAGTCCGAAGCGTGTAAATATCCACTGCTTAGACCCAGCGATTATTGCAACGAATCTTTCTTTAACAGAAAGAAATAAAGAAATTGATTTGATTACGTTACTTGAAAAAACAAAATATGGTAGTGATGGTATGGGTGGACTTATTAGTAATGGCCTTATGTATGTGGGTTATCCAAGATAAGGGGGATTTATGAATTTAAATAGTATTAAAGAGGAAGTAAAGAAACATCTAAATGGTCAAGTGTCTGTTTCGGTGTTTGGACTTCGCAATAAAAATTATCAGGTAAATGGATATATTTCTAACGTTTATCCCAGTATTTTTACTGTAAATGAAGCGGGAGTTGAGAAAAGTTTTACTTATTCTGATATTGCAACGGGTGAAATAAGTATCAAGTATTTGTAAAAACTCTTGATTACTTCCAAAATATGGATTACAATGATATTAAGTTACTAAAAATAAAACTTTAGAAGGAGAGTAAGACATGGAAATTACATCAGTAACCGTACGTAAATTTGAAAAAGATGGTAACAGAATGAAAGGAATAGCAACAGTAGTTATCGACAATTCATTTGCTATTCATGACATCAGAATTATTGAAGGAGATAATGGTCTATTTATAGCTATGCCAAGTAGAAAAACTGCTACTGGAGAATATAAAGATATTGCACATCCAATCAATACCGATGTTCGTAATATGTTCCAACAAGCTATTTTAGACGAGTATAATAAACCAAGCGAAGAATAGTTAATTTAAAAAATCTGGGAAACTAGATTTTTTTGTTGTAAATAAATTATTTTGCATGTTATTATATTTTGCAGTTAGGAGTATTGCTATGAAAGAGAAGGTTTTGGTTTTGTTTTCTGGTGGCATGGATTCATTATTAACCGCTTGTAAAATTGTAGAGGAAGGATATAAAGCAATTTTAGTGCATTATGATAATGGATGTAGTTGTGGTAGCCAGTATGTAAAAGAGACTGCTAATAGATTAATTGAGAGATATGGCAAAGATAGTGTTGAATTTTGGGGAATTGGGGTAACAGCTGGATATTATTATGCTTTTCAAGGCTTAATTGCAAATAAAACAAATAGGGACTTTTTAGAACAATATCCTCATTTAATTTATAATCAATTAAATTGTTTATCTTGTAGAACTGCTATGTATATTTTTAGTATAGCGTTGTGTCAACAGTTAAATATTCATAAAATTGCAGAAGGAGCAAGAAAGTCTCAATTATTTGCTATTGAACAAGAAGATATGATAATAGAATTTAAAAGTTTTTTGCAAGAGTTTGGTATTGAACTTTTAATTCCTGTATATAATCTTGTAAGTGATTTTGAACGTGAAGTTTTACTAATGATACGAAATATTAATCCAAAAGTGATGGAACCTAAATGTTTGCACGTAGTTTCTATGAATAGGCCACTTTCAAAAGAAGAGATAGAGGATGTTGTACATTTTTTTAGACAAGAGTTATTAGAGCCTTCTCTTCGTTTGATTAAAGAGTCTGAAAAAATTCCTTTGGATAATCGAGGCAAAATGTTTTAGATGTATAAATTATTTCACTTTTTCATATCTTTAACTAGGAGCGTGTTAGTTATGGATAGAGAAGTGGATAATATATTAATTGGTGGACATGAATTAAAAATTAGTGATAGAAGAGAAATATTTTTATCAGGTATTAAGAAAATTACAAGTTTTGATAATGAAGAATTTTTAATGGAAAGCAATATGGGAATTATTTTACTTAAGGGAAGCGGTCTGGAAATTCTAAAATTAGATACGCATGATGGCAATGTAAAAATAAAGGGAAAGATAAATAGTTTTACTTATTTGGATGGAGAAAATAAGCAAGATAAGGAAAGTTTCTTTAGTAAACTCTTTAAATAATGAACTATAAAATACAACTTATTTCTTTTGTTTTTTCTTTTTTATTTGGACTTTTCTTTTATTTTACAAGCTTATTAAATTATAAACTTATTAAAAAGCATTCTGCTGTTTTAAAATATATAATCACTACAATATATATAATAGATATTTCTCTTATATATATTTTATTGATGTATAAGATAAATTATGGTGTTATTCATATTTATTTTATCCTTTTATTGTTTTGTGGATTTCTGGTTGGATGGTTATATAGTAAAAAATTGCGAAAAATATGTAAAGTTATCGCGAAGAAATTGAAACGTTAATTTTAAAATGTTATAATTTTTCTTAGGATAGGAGAATTGTAATGAAGAATAAAAAGATTACGAAGAAAACCAAACGTCGTTTAACTTTTTTATCATGTATGATTCTTTTTTTAGTGATAACAATTATTACAAGTGTATTTAATGATTTTTGTCAGATTATAAAAAATAAAAATGAAATTATTTTACTTAGTGATAAGTATAATACTTTGCTTCATGAGGAGGAGTCTTTACAATCGGAGATTACAAAGTTACAAGATATGAATTATGTTGCTAGGTATGCAAGAGAAAAATATTTGTATTCTTTACCGAATGAAGTTATTATTCGCTTGCCGAATGGAGAGGAATAAAATGTATAGTTTGAGGCATCTCTTTTTCTAAAAAGATTTGCCTTTTTTTCTTTTTCTTATATAATAAATAAACGAGTGGTGGTTTCATGAAAAAGATATTGGAAATGCAAGATGTGTTTTTTTTAGTAAACGAGGAAAAGTTACTTGCTATAGACACTTTGGATTTTTATAAGGGAGTCCATGTTTTTTTATGTGGAACCAATGCAAGTGGAAAAACTCTTTTATTAAAAGCGATTGCTAAACAAATTAAATATAGAGGAAGAATTAATCGTAAGGAGAAAGTAGAAGTTGTTTTTAATTCCTCTTTTTTTCTAACAAATAGTGTTGATGATGAACTTAAATATGTACTTTTAGAAGATGACCAAAAGGAGTTGGTTTCTCTCTTTTTTAAAGAAGAAGAGTTAGTTCAAAATCCTAATCAAATTGATGATGAACAAAAAAGATTGCTTCTTTGTTGTAAAGCCTTTTTAAATAAACCTGCCATCGTTTTTATGGATGAGGTACTTTCTTTGTTAAGTAAAGAGAATCAACATAAAATTTTTTCTTATGCAAAAGATGCACAAATTACATTAGTATCTGTTTCCAAAAATATAGAAGAGGCAATGGATTATGACTACATGATTGTTTTGGATAAGGGGCGTGTTGCAATAGAAGGAAAGACCATGCAAGTTTTACAAGAAGAAAAAATATTAAAACGTTTGGGAATAGGACTTCCTTTTTATGTGGATTTATCAATTCAGTTAAAGCTTTATGGTTTGATTGATAAAATATATAGAACGAAGAAGGAATTAGTGGAGGCATTATGGAAATAAATGAATTTGTAAAAAAGGGAAAAATTAATGCATTTAATCATCTACATTTGGCACCTTTTTTGGATTCTGAACATCCAAGTCTAGCTAAAGTTTTAAACGTTTATAATGATGTGTTGGTGTATGATTATATTTTTTCTAAAACTTCTTGTGAAGAAAAGAGGATAAAGGATAGTTTGAAATTAGTAGCACTTCCTTTTGAGGTTTTATCTAAAAAAATGCATGTTTTGTCTAGGTCAGAACTTTTAAAGGTTGAACTTTCTATTCTTTTAATACGAAATGTAGATATGATAGTTGTTTACCAATTTGATTCTTATTTTATGGAAAAGGAGTTATTTTACTTTAAAAAATTATTTAAAAAGTTAGTGAGTAAGTATGGAAAAACCATTGTTCTTTTGGATAGCAAGATAGATTTTATGATTGATTTGGTTGATAGAATTGTTGTGTGTAATTCTAAAAATGAATTAGAAGTTTTTGTTAATCCTACTTTTTATGAAGAACGTTTGTTGGAGCTTTTGGAAATTCCTAAGATAGTGGAGTTTGTCAATTATGTTAATCATTGTGGAAAAAAGATAGGAAAGTATACGGATATTAAAGAGTTAATCAAAGCTATTTATAGGGAAGTGTAGTTATGCGTTATTTTATAAGAGTGCAATATGATGGGAGCGAGTTTTATGGATTCCAAAGGCAAAGAGATAAAAAAACAGTGCAAGGAGAAATTGAACGAGCTTTGTCTATCATTAATAAAAGTCCTGTTATGGTGAAAGGTGCTGGAAGAACGGATGTTGGTGTTCATGCTAACGGGCAAGGTGTTCATTTTGATTTAGATATAAAAGTTCCTAGTGAAAGGCTTGTTACAGCAATAAATTCTATCGTACATCCTTATATTCATGTTTTAGAATGCAAAGAGGTAGAAGAAGATTTTCATGCTCGTTTTTCTGTTAAAGAGAAAAAGTATATCTATAAAATTTGGACAGGAGAGTTTAGTCCTTTTAAAGAAAATTATTATTTACAGTATGATAAAAAAATTGATTTAGAATTGTTCGAGAAGTGTGTAAGCGTATTTATTGGAAGTTATGATTTTCATAATTTTGTTTCAGGAAGTAGAGAGAATTCGAATGCAAATATTTCTGCTATTACTATTAAAAAAATAGGAGAAGAAATTGCTATCATTTTTACAGGGAAAAGTTTTTATCGATATATGGTTCGCAATTTAGTTGGTGCAATGTTAGATGTAAATGAAGGAAAATGTGATATACTGTTATTAGAAAGAATGCTCAAGGAAAGTGATTTTTCTTATCAACTTCGTACAGCACCAGCAAAGGGGTTATATTTGGAGGGAGTTTATTATGAATAATGAAGAAATAGAATTACAAAAAAATGCCTATTTATTGGATAAAGATTTACAGTTTTATATAGAACTTAATGAATTGTATAATCAATTATGTTATGGTATTAAAAAAAGAAAATGGTTAATACGTCCTACTTTAGGTAAAATAGTTCTTTTAGTTGGAGAAAATTGGGAGCAAGTTCATCATTTACCAAAAGAAGATATGTATATGGTGTTAAATTGTATAAAGCTTGCTAGAAGTGAAAAAATTCCAGAAATTTTAGATTATAATGAAGAAGAATTCCAAAAGATAGAAGAAAACTACACAAATTCTAGGTAAAAATTTTGATTGACAGTTAATGATTTTTATTCTATACTAAATCTCATTCAAAGGGGATTTTTTTATGGAAGATATAACAATGACTAATGAAGAGAGAATAGCAAGAGCACAAGCTTTATTTATGGGAAACATATATTTCCATAATTATGGGGGATTTTCAAAAGAAGAATTTAACAAGAAAATGGAAGAAGAATTTCAATATTTGAAATTTGGGCCTTATTTAGGGAGTATTCGGGGTTCGGCAAGTCTAGTAAGTCCAGTTATTACTTTATATGCTCAAATAGGACATGATTTAAGTTCTATTGCTTTTACTACTAATATTAAATATTACCGTTCTATTATATTGCATGAACTTATACATACGTTTTTAAAAAAAAGAAATAAAGAAGGTAAAGTTATATCTTCTGGATTGCATAAATTATTAGGTGTTGATGTAGAATTTAAAGAATATCTAGAGACAAGTGCAGTTAATCATTTTTTAGAAATGTTAAACCCAATATCTATTTCATTATTTAAAACTGAAATTATGGAAGAAGATTTTGGGATAGGTGCTAATGAAGGATATACTGAATGGTTTAGATTTACCATTTTAAAAAATAACGAAAGAATTACTTATAAAAAATTGGCAAGCATATTTTTTGAAATTCAAGAAAAGCTAGAAAAACGAAATTTAAATGCCATTGCTCTTATAAAAGAATTTAAAGAAGGAAATTATGATTTAATTTTCAATGTTTTAAATTTAACAAAAGAAGCAGGAATTTTATTTATTCGTTATATGGATTATCTTTATGTAAAAGAATATGAACAAGAACAAATTAAAAGATATTTAGAAAATAAAGAGCTGCAAAAGAAATTAAAGTTATTAGCTCAACAAGAAAAATTATCAGAAAAGATGCAGAAAATACTTGCGGATGTTAATGATTTTTGTTTGAAAATGGAAAGTAATTTAAAAGGAATAGCAGGGAGAGTATTGACAGAAACAGAAAAAATAGATATTTTTCAAAAATATTATGATTTTGATCGAAAAAGAAGTTTGGAAGTTCATAATTTGTTACATTCTGTGTTGGAAAGATCTCACAGAAGTACCATCACATGCAATTTTGACATAGAAGATATAAAATTAGTTGTCCATTATTTTTTAATAGATTACAAAGTGAAAACTGCATTATTTTTAGATAATATTGAATATAATAAAGATTTAAAAATGATAGAGTCTTATATAAATAAATTGCAAAAACAACACGATTTGTTTTCTATACCAAATATGATGTTTTATAAAAATCCTATTTTTAAGATTAAAGTAAAAAAGGTTAAAAAAAGAATAAATTTTGATTTTATTGATTTTGAAAAACTTGATAAAGCATTTTTAATTTTTTTAATTGCTTTAGCTCTTTTTTTAGAAAAAAGTTCTATGAAAAATTCTGAATCATTAATAAATGAAAAAGAAATAAAAATAGAGGATACTCCTGAAAAAATAATTTCTTTTGATGAAGATGATGTAGAATATCCTCCTTTTAACATAAGTGAAATTCCTACCGATATTGATCCAGAAGATGATTTTGAGAGCACAAATATTATGGAAAAATATTTTCCTAACGGTATTTCTCTAGATAAAGGGCAAGAAGTTTATCAAACTTCTTATGAAAATAACACTGTTAAAATGAATTATGCTTACCAAAATTTAGAGTGTGATACTGTAAGAATTATCAAAGATGAAGAAATTATTGAAAAAGGTACTATAGCAGATATCGATAGATTTTATGAAAAAGCAAATTCTATCGGTGCAAAGGTTCGTTTAAAATTAGTTATAAATAATGCAGATGGAACCTTAGGATATGTTGCTTGGCTGGATTTGCAAGATGCAATAGATTATTTTGATATGCAAAGTGCTGCTTCTTTAAAATTAGAAAGATAGTATGTTTAGTAGTTTTTACTTAATCATTATGAAATTTTATTATTATTTATTAAAAATTGCCATTTTTATTTGACTTTTCAGTGTTTGTTGCATATAATTTTAACTGGTACATTTTATTTGTTATGAAGCGTTTTGCCCTGGGAAAGCAAAATTGTGGATGACTGATGAAAGGAAAAGATTCATGAAAACATTCATGCAAAAGAAAGAAAATATTGAACGCAAGTGGTATGTAGTCGATTGTGAAGGTAAAAATTTAGGTCGTATTGCTACAAAAGCAGCTACAGTTTTAAGGGGTAAACATAAAGTTACTTATACTCCTCATGTTGATTGTGGAGATTATGTAATTGTTATTAATGCCTCAAAAGTAAATTTAACTGGTAATAAGTTAAACGATAAGATGTATTATAATCATAGTGGATACACTGGAGGTTTACGTGAACGTAATGCTAAAACTATGATTGAGAATTATCCAGAAGAAATGGTTGAAAGAGCGATTAAAGGAATGCTTCCTCATAATCGTTTAGGAAGACAAATGGCTAAAAAGTTATTTGTTTATGCAGGTAGTGACCATAAGCATGAAGCTCAAAAACCTGTAGAAATGAAAGTTGATTAGGAGGGTATTATGGCTACAAAACAAAGTTGGTCTGCTACAGGACGTAGAAAACGTTCTAGTGCACAAGTTCGTTTAGTAAGTGGAACTGGAAAAATTACAGTTAATGGTGTAGATGTTAATGAATATATGCCTTATGCCACTTTAGTAATGGATTTAAAACAACCTTTAGTTGCAACAAATAACGAAAATAAATTCGATATTACTGTTACTGTTAAAGGTGGAGGATTCTCTGGTCAAACTGGAGCAATTCGTTTAGGTATTACTCGAGCACTTTTAGCATTTGATGCAAATTCTGACCAATCAAGAGATGATTCTTATCGTAAAATTTTAAAAACTGCTGGATTTGTTACTAGAGACCCAAGAGTGAAGGAACGTAAGAAACCAGGACTTAAAAAAGCTCGTAGAGCACCACAATTTAGTAAACGTTAAGATTTACAAGATTCAATATTTGGAAAAGCTCGTTTTTGCGAGTTTTTTTCTGCCTAAAATTATGGAGATTAGGTTACGTGTAGTTTATAAAAAATTGGTAGAAGCAATAGTGCTTTTGTTGCATTTTTAGATAAAATCATGTGATATAATATAATTGAGTAATAGTGGAGGTGTTAAGATGGATGAATTAGAAGAATATATAAATCAAGACATTTTTAATCCGAAATATTTATTTCATGGAAGTTCTTCACCATTAAAAATTATTGAACCAAGACAATCTTCTGATAGTAAAAATAAAAATAATGAAGATAAGGCAATTTTTTTAACAAGTTGGTTTATTAATTCTGCAGCATATGCATTCAGTCGTAAGTTGAAGGAGGTAAACGAACATTATAGTTTTAGTATGAATAATATGGGTGAATTACCAGCAATGGAATTTGAAGTGGAATATTTACCTGAAAATTTGTGTGGATTTATACACATTTTTGAAATAACAAGTGATATGATTAAGGATAATCATAATTATACAACACAATATAGGTGTTATCATAATTTAGTCCCAAAAAAAGTAGTAAAAATAAAGTATGAAGATTTTGAAAAATATTTTTTAAGAAATGAAATTATAAAAAATTTGAAGTTGTAAAAAAATTATTAATCTTAATTAAAATATTTCTAATCTTTTTTCTGAAGACTATGAGTAGATTACACAATATAGATATTTATAAATAAAGGAAAGCTAATTTACTAAATGTTAAAACGTTTACGACTTTTTTTGTTAAAAATACAAAAATTATAAAGTTTAATGTAATCATTTATTTAATTAAGCTAGTTGGACAGTAAAGTATTTTTTGTGATATAATTCAAATAAAAAAATAATTGTAAAGAAGGTAATAAGAAGTGAATCTTAAAATAATCGAAGCTAAAAGTGAATATGAATTAGTTATATGTTCAAAATTAAGAAAAGAAGTATTTGGAGAAGAAGAAAAAGCACCAGAAGCATTATATATAATTGATGATTTTGACAGAAAAAGTGATACACATAATTATTTATTAAAAGTAGGAGATAGCTATGTTGCAACAGTTAGATTTATAAAGGTTGATTCTACTACAATTAAGTTACAAAGATTAGTTGTTTTAAAACAATATCGGAAGAAGGGATATGCTAAAAAAATACTTAATTATTTAGAAAATGATGCCTCTAAATTAGGATATAGCAGAGTTATAATGGATTCTGCTTTGAAGGCAGTTGGTTTTTATGAAAAAAATGGTTATAAAAAAGTTTCTGATATATTTTATGAAGATAATAGACTTCATATAAAAATGGAAAAATATTTGAATAATTAGTAAGGAGTTTTTTACGTTATGCGAAAAAAGGAAGAAATAATTAATATTAATTTAGAAACAGATAGGTTATACTTGAAAAGACCTACAATGGATGAGCAATATGATTTATGGAATATTCAAAAGCAAAGAAATGTTTACAGATATTACATGTCTATCCCTACTAGATTTAATAATGATAGAGAAGCTTTTGAACAAGAGCTAAATGATTGGGAAAAACAAAAAAAATGGTACCAATTAAAAATTGATAATTTAGAGGAAGATTCTGATAAATACACGTGGAGTATATTTTTAAAAAATGGTGAAGTAATTGGACAAATGTCAGTACAGCCAAACAATAAATATGATAATGTAGCTATAAGAAATATTGGTTGGTATATAAATCCTAAATATCAAAGATTAGGGTATGCAACTGAAGCAGCAATGAAAATTATTGAATTTATGTTTGAAGTAGTTGAAATAGAACGAATTGAAACGGAGGCCAATATAGTAAACCCTAGTTCATGGAAACTAATGGAAAAATTAGGATTTGAAAGAGTGGGTGAAAGTGTTAGTAGTCATATTGATGATGAAGGAAACTACTTGATGCAATATAATTATTTACTTACCAAAGAAAAATATGACTTGCATAAAGAAAAAAACTTTATACAAGGTAGAAATTGTTAGTTAAACATGCAATGAATTTTTATGTAATTAAGTGAGGAATATTATGAATTTAAAAGATTATACTGGAAAATTAAATGCGCATAAAGATTATTTAGAAATGTTAGATAAAATAGAAAAATATTGTAAATATATTGAAATTGTTATAATTGATGCAAGAGAAATAATGTCTAACCCTATAGTAAATAAATTCGAAAAGGATATTGAAGAAGTTGTAACAGTATCTGAATGGTGGGGAACAAAAACTACTTGTAAAAATAATCTTGTTAAAATAGGAGCATCAAAAGCACTTTTTAATTACTTAAGAAAATTTGAAACTTTTTGTAAATATTATTTTTGCAAAAAATATGATGGTGATTTTAATGAATATGTGGATATTCAGGAAACTACAGATTTTGGATACGATGATATTGCGTTTTATGATAGTAGAAAAAATATATTGTTATGTACTACAACACATGAAGGTTATATTATGGTAAGAGAAGATTTATTGTAAGCGATTCAATCGAATATTATTTTTGACTGTTTTAAAAATATATAAATAGGCAGTTTTTTCTTTTCTCAATTGCATATAGTTTTATTATGAAACTATATTTTTTTAAAGTTAGTATTTTATTTTTAATCTGTATTTCTTTTTTGTCTGAAAGAATCGTTTTTGCAAGTTTACCTTTGTCTGGAAAAACAGTTGTTGTAGATAGTGGTCATGGTGGGTTGGACCCAGGAACTATGTATAAAGATGTTTATGAAAAAGATATTAATCTTGCTATTTCTTTGGCACTTGAAAAAGAGTTAAAAGATTTGGGGGCAGAAGTTATTTTAATTCGATATGGAGATTATGATTTGTCAAAACCAAAGTCTTCATGGCGAAAGAAAAGTGATTTTGATAATCGTATTCAAATTATTAATAATAGCAATGCCGATTATTATTTATCTATCCATCTTAATTATTTAGATGATTTTAGTTATTATGGACCTCAAGTTTTTTATAATATGAAAAGTGAAAATAACAAAGCAATGGCAGAACAAATTCAAGAAGCTTTAAATCAAGAGCTGAAAACAAATAGAGAAGTAAAAACAATTCCAACAAGCACTTATATGTATGGAAGATTAAAGACAACAGGTGTTTTAATAGAATGTGGTTTTTTATCTAACCCCAGAGAAAGAGGCTTGCTTATGCAAGAAGAGTATCAAAAAAGACTTGCTAAAGTGATTGCAAGTTCTGTTGCTAATTTAAAATTCTAAGTATTTTATTTCTCCTTTTTTCTTCCAAGATAATCCAGTTGTGTAGGCGTTATCTTTTAAGGATTTTTTGTATTCTTCGATACTTATTTTATCGTGTATAAATTTGTGGGTTGCTTCTATTAATTCTATACCTGTATTTAAGGCTTTGTTGTATAAGTCGAAGAAAGATTCTGTACTTTTTAAATTTTTATTCCAAGGATTATACCAAGTTTTATGTTCTAAATTAAAAATGGATTTGTCAATATTAGTAATGTATGTACTGTAATTTGCATAAACACCGTATTTTTTAGGAGTAAATTTATCTACAATTTTATACAGTTTTGTTTTTCTTCCTGTTTTGTCTTCTATTAATAGTTTGTATGCATGATACATTAAGTGACATCCTTTTTGGTATTTTTCTCCACCTTTTTTGATGTATAGGACTTGTTCGTAGTTTTTATTTAAAACATTTACTAAGTTTTTATCCCATTTTTCTTTGGTTATTAATTCTTTATGGATTTTAAATTCTTTAAAAGGCATTTTGTGTTTTTGTTCGTAGAGGTAAGCATCAATTTGCATTTCCATTTTGGTGTGTTTGCCATTGTATTTTAAAGTTTCTTTTTTTGTTTTATCGTATTCTCCACTTTTGTAAATGACAAAAGGGTGGCAGGTGCTATCTAAAACATAGTGGGTTAAGTGGCCGTATAAAGATGCTAATATACTTGGATTTTCTGTTAAATGTTCGTTTTTTATAATTTTGATAAAGTTTAAAAAGTAAGTATCAGTGTAATGGGTATGACAGTAGTTGCTTATTTTTTTGTGAAAAGGGATAAATTCATAAAAAAAGAAAGGGTCGAAACCTTGGGCGAAAAGTTCATATAGTTTTATTTTTTCTTTAAAAGTATTGGTTATGTTTTGGCTTGTTTTTGCAAAAACATCTTTAGCAAATTGGTTGTGGGTTGTTATAAGAGGCATAATTTCACATTCCTTTCACATTATTATAACATATTGAACACCTAAAAAATATACACTCTATTTAGTCCTTATGTTATAATGGACAAAGGTGAATAGAATGAATAAGATATTCAAAACTTTAGATGAACAAATTGGTATTTTAAAGGATAAGGGTTTGATTATCGAGGATGAAATATTAGCAAAAGAGATACTTCTTCGTGAAAATTATTTTTTTCTAAATGGGTATCGTACGCTTTTTATGAAGTCACAATCGGATAAAACGTTTGTAGTGGGAGCCAGTTTTCGGGAACTTTATGGAATGTTTAATTTTGATAGGCAAATGCGTAATATTTTGTTTAAGAATTTGTTGATTATAGAGAATAACTTAAAGAGTATCATCTCTTATCATTTATCTAAAGCATATGGAATTCGTGAAAATGATTATTTGAATCCAGCCAATTTTAATAAAGACCCAGAGCGTAAACGCCAAGTAAATGATTTGCTTAGCAAAATGAAAAGGCAAATTAGAGCGAATGCAGATAGTCATACTGCTACTAGTCATTATCGTAATAAGTATGGTTATATTCCTCTTTGGATTGCTGTTAAAGTGTTGTCCTTTGGAATTGTTAGTGAACTTTTTATTATTTTAAAACCAAGAGACCAACAAGAAATCGCTGACTTTTTTAAGACAGATGCGGAGGATTTAATTACTTACTTGCCGATTTTATCTAATTACCGTAATTTGTGTGCACATGAAGAGATTTTGTTTGACCACCGGGTGCAACGTATGATAGAAAATACAAGATTTCATGAAAAACTGGATATACCAAAGCTAAATGGGGAATATATTTATGGTAAGAATGATTTGTTTGCATTAATTGTGATTTTGAAACAATTGTTACGTGCTGATGACTTTCGAGAAATGATTAAAGAGATTGAATATGAAGTTAATTTACTGGATAGTAGACTTTCTAGTATCAGTATAGGAAAAGTAATGGATAAGATGGGATTTCCAACGAATTATTTAGAAATAGAAGGGATAGATTAAATATGAAAGAATATCATATGAATAATAATTTAAGAAATGGAGTTATTTTAGTTGTTGTGTTTTTCTTAGGAGCGATTGGAATGCTTGCCCTTGTAAGGTTTTATCCAACAACGGTTACCGAAAATGTGACAAAAACAATTAAAGATGTTACGGTAAATGAAAATGGAATTGCAGATGCTGTTGAAAAGGTTTACGATTCTGTTGTTACGATTGAAACGTATAAGAAAGAAAAATTGTATGCAACAGGAACTGGTTTTGTTTATAAAAATGAACATAATAAAGGATATGTTTTAACGAATAATCATGTTATTGAAAGCGGAGACAGTATTCGGGTTGTTTTTACAAATGGTAATTCTGTAGATGCAAGTGTTGTTGGCAGTGATAAGTATTCTGATATTGCTGTATTAACTGTTGGAAGTGATGCTGTTATTAGTGTTGCAGAACTTGGGGATAGTACTTCTTCTCGTGTTGGGGATACCGTGTTTGCTGTTGGTGCGCCGATTGATAGTAGTGCTTATTCATGGACGGTTACGAGAGGAATTTTGTCTGGTAAAGACCGTATGGTTGAGGTAAGCTTAACGGGAAGTTCTGTTAGTGATTGGGTTATGAGTGTTATGCAAACAGATGCTGCTATCAATTCTGGAAATAGTGGAGGACCTTTATCAAATTCTAATGGGCAAGTAATTGGAATTACCTCAATGAAACTTGCGAGTAGTTCTATAGAGGGTATGGGTTTTGCAATTCCAATTGAAGATGCTCTATCTTATGCAGAACGTTTTGAAAAAGGAGAAACGATTGAAAGACCTTATATGGGGGTTTCGATGTACAATTTATCTGATTTGCCTATTCGTGTAAGTGCGCCGGTTACGAGCGGTGTGTATGTGGATACTGTTGAAAAGGGAAGTCCTGCAGATGAGGCCGGTTTAAAGAGTGGAGATATTATTGTTAAACTTGGAGATGTAGATATTAAAAGTCTTGCTTATTTGAAGTATCAACTTTATAAACATAATATTGGTGAAACGGTAGATATAAGTTATTATCGTGGAGAAGAGTTAAAAGTAGCTTCTATTCATTTGTCAAAAGCAGCGAGTTAGCTGTTTTTCCTTTTTGTTTGTGTTATACTAAAATAGTAGAAAATAAATCGAGGTATGTGTATGGGTTATATGGAGAAAACGGGAGGTTTAGTTCCTATTTCTTTTTTAGAACAGATTTTATTGGATAAAAAGTTAACTAAAGCTTTTTTGCATTTTGAAGATAATAGAGATTTATTTGATTCTGCTATTTCTAAAGAAAGCTATTATGAAAGTTTAGAGGATTTTGTTTATAAACTTCTATGTGCAGAGTGTAATGAATATAGTAAAAAACTAATAAAAAATTATATACATTATTTTGTTTTAAACAATATAAAGGATAAAAATATATTTGGAAATCGTGTACTTGCAAAAATTGTTAAAAATAATGCTTTAAATCCGGAATTTTTAAAAATACGAGAAGTTAAGTACGCTTTTGATTTGTTTAGAAATAATAAAGAGAAATATTATAAAAAGTTTTATAAATTTTTTACAACTAATCAAGATATTTCTTTAGGAATAGTTGATAGAAATATTTTACGAAATATGATTTCATTGGATGAAAATGCTGATTATGTACTTGATTTATTTTTAAAGAGTGGAGATTCGGTAAGGAGATTTTTGGGTGAAAATTATTATCATTTCTTTTTGTTTGAGAATCTTACTGAAGAGAATGTTTCTTATTTTATGCCCTATTTAAAATATTTTTTTAAAAATAGTAGTAATTATCTCTATTTTCAAAGCTTGAATTTAAAAAATGTTGATTTGGGTAAAAATAAAGTTATTTTGGAAGCTATTTTGGCAACTGATGAGAATATTGCAAATTTTTTAAATAGTTTTTCTGCTATGTCAGTTGAAGTTATAATAATAGCTCTTAATGCTTTACATAAATTTGATCTTTTAAATTTGTATAGCTTTTCTAATTTGTGCTATTTACAATGTAATGATTTAGAAAAAATTTTTCAGAAATTCTCACAAAATAAACTTATTGCCTTTTTAGAAAGTTTTAAAAATAAATCTAATAGAAAATTTTTTACTTCTGCTATATTAATTGCTTTGTTTAGAAATATTAAGAGTATTGATGTGCAAAAAAAGTATTTAAAAGAGTTATTATGTTTAGGTAGAAATCATGAAACTTGTTTTGATTTTAAGACTTTTAGTTTGTTATTAAAGAGTTTGGATAAAAATGCTTTTAGTGAAATTATTTCTAGTAAGGAAGCTAAAATTTTTTTGAATTCATATGAGATGGGATTTTTGTTAAACAGTTTTTCTGTAGCAGATACAATTGGAATTGTTAACCGTATTTATAATACAAGTTATTCATCATACGAAGAGTTAAAAGAAGAATATGTTACTCTTTTAAAACAAGAATTGGTGATGCAAAAAGATATTTATTATACGCAAAGTTTATTTTTTTGCTTTGATCAAGAATTTTCTTTAAAATATCAAATTGATGTTATGGATGTTTTTAAGAATTTGTTTAGTAAAGAAAATAAAGATAAAGAAATAGATGTATCTACTTTGAAGTGTATATGTCTTTATTTTGCTAAACAATATGTGAATGAAGAATGTATGGTTGATTTTTCTCTTCGATCTTCTAAAAATATAGGTGGTTGGGATCCAGAATCTAAAAAAATTTCTATTCATTCTTCTATTTTTTCTAGTCAGATTATAGAGAATAAGAACTTTTTTGAAACTTTTTTTCATGAAAATATTCATCGCTTGCAAAATACGGTTTGGAATCAAAATATAAATGCAAATGCAAAAGAAATTACGATTGTTAAGGATAGTTATTTGTATGAAAAGTTGGTTGCTGGTAAGGATAGTAGAGATAATAAAGAAAACTATAATCATTTAAGTAATGAATGTGATGCGAATTTAAGAGGTTTATTAGACACTATTCAGTTTTTTAAAGAAGTTAATCCTGATATTGCAGAAGAATTATATGATGCAGAAAAGGTAAATTTGGAATCTTTTCTATTTCAATTTGAAATGTTAGAGCGTAAGGATACAGAGAAGAATAGTTATTATACGATTGATTTTTTATTTGATTCTATGACTTCTGAAGAAGAGAGAAAAGTCATTATTCAAAAAAATCCTGTTTTATTAAATGAGTATCATGCAAATGGAAAAAAGAAATCTGTTTTGGAAATTATGGGAAGAAAAAATAGGTTGGTTTCTTTTTTACATGATATGCGTTTAGGTTTACAAAAAGATGAAATGTATGATGAAAAAGAGTATGTGAAAGCTATTCGTATTTGTAATGCATTATTGGAAAGAAGAAAACAATTTATTGTATATAATGAACAATTTATTTTTGATGTACAAGAAAAAGAGAAGGACCTGCTAGAGTTAGCACAAGCACTTATAGTTGATTCTGCTATGTCTTTAGAAATTGTGGATTATATGATTGAAATGGTAGGAAAATATCGAGATTGCAAAAACAAAAGTGAAATGAATGTTTCTTTTAAGGAAGTGTATAATGTTTTGCAAAGGGCTTATTCTGTAGATATTTCGAATTATTTAGAAGAGGATGAAAAGTTACTTGAAGTACTTTTAAAAATAAGAGAAAATATGGTATATGAAGAAGCTTCTGTTCGAAGATAAATAATGTATATTTGGATTAGATGTGGTATGTAACCATAGCAAAATACAATGTTTTATTAATATAGATAGCAGTGATGATTGTTGTGTTAATATCATATAAATGTTTGATGAGAAATTTGAATTTTATCGGAATTAAATTTATAAAGTAAATAAGATGGATATATTTAAACTTTTTAGACTATACTAAGGAATACTATATAGTTTTCAAATGGCTAAAATATACGAAAAAACACGAAATATTCATTGATATGCTTTGTGTTTTTTTGCTATAATTGTTTCAGAGAAAAGATTTAACAGATTAGCATAATTTAATTATTTTAAATCTTACTATTTAGTTTTTTTTGAAACTACCTTTATTTACTAGTGGTAGTTGAGAGGTTAAAATTATGAGTGAAAAAGAATTAGATTCAAGTATTAATGAATATGAAGAAGAATATAAATCTAGTAACTATATAAAACAATTACAATGGGATATGGCTATTGGACTTCAAAAAGTTGATAATTTAAAACCTTCTAAATATTTAGAAAAGCTTTTACATAAAAATATTAATGGCAATTTAACTATTGAACAGGTCAAAACTGAATTAAGAAAATACTATATTGAAAAAGATCAGATTCAAGATATTAATCATAATGAATTGGAATGTGATTTTGTTTCAACAAGAATTGTTGAATTATTAGATAAAGATAAATTTGAATTATCAATTGATTATTTAAAATATGTTCATAAGTATTTATTTCAAGATGTTTATAAATTTGCAGGAGAATTTAGAAATATAGATTTTTCTAAACATGAGAAAATACTTAATAATGATTCAGTTGCTTATGGTGATTGTAAGACATTAAAAGAATCATTAGAGTATGATATATCCTTAGAAAAAGAGAAAGATTATAAAAATATGAGCATTGTAGAAGTAATAAATAGTATTGCTAAATTTTCATCTAATATATGGCAAGTGCATCCATTTAGAGAAGGTAATACTAGAACTACAGCATTATTTATAGAAAAATATCTAATTAATCTTGGTTATGAAGTAGATAATACTTTATTTAAAGACAAATCGGTATACTTTAGAAATGCATTAGTTAGAAGTAATTATTTCAATAATTATTTAAATATAAAGGAAGATAGTAGTTACTTAATTAAATTTTATGAGAATTTATTATTAGGTAAAAATAATAATTTATATTCACAAGATCTAATAGTTAAAGAATTGTTTGATAAACAAGATTAACCATTAGCTTTTAATCTTGCTTTTGACATACGAAACTTATGTAAGAAAACAATCAAATTATTTATAGATGGAGTCTATTTTATGATAGAAATCCATTTTTTATTTTAGAAACGTGTTTTAGTACCAAAATTCAAAAATTGTCGATTTTTGTGATATAATTTATACGTATAGTTTACTTTGGAGGTAATTACATATGAATGATGTTGAATTAAAGAATATTGAAAATAAGTTGTGGGCCTCTGCGGACAAGATGAGAGGTGCTGTTTCGGTATCTGATTATAAATTTATTGTATTAGGTTTAATATTTTTAAAATATATATCCGATGCATTTGAAGAAAGATATAAAGAATTAATTGAAGAAGGATATGGATTAGAGGAAGAAAAAGATAGTTATACAGAAAAAAATATTTTTTACGTTCCAAAATATTCAAGATGGGGATTTTTAGTGGAACATTCAAAAGATAAAGATATTGGTGAATTAATAGATGATGCCTTAATACTAATTGAAAAAGAAAACATATCTTTAAAAAATGTCTTACCTAAAAATTATAATTCACCTATAATGCGAAATGTTAATTTAGGAGAGTTAATTGATTTATTTACTAATATTAAAGTAGGAACTAAAACTGCAATTGAAAATGATGTCTTAGGTAGAATTTATGAATATTTTTTAGGTCAATTTGCTAAAAATGAATTACAAAAGGGTGGGGAGTTTTATACTCCGGCTTGTTTAGTTAGAACTATGGTTGAATGCATTGAACCATACGAAGGAAGGGTATACGATCCTGCTTGTGGCTCTGGAGGAATGTTTATTCAATCGTTAAAATTTGTTCAAGAACATCAAGGCAATATTAATAACATTAGTATTTATGGTCAAGAAAAGAATCCAACTACATGGAGACTTGCTAAAATGAACTTAGCAATTCGGTCTTTAAATGGCGATTTAGGTAAATATGCAGCAGATACTTTTACTGAGGAT
Source organism: uncultured Bacilli bacterium (assembly GCA_949025205.1). Lineage (GTDB taxonomy): Bacteria > Bacillota_I > Bacilli_A > RF39 > UBA660 > MGBC108787. The sequence goes on from CARMXJ010000004.1 coordinate 49,125, forward strand.
TTACATCAAGATTTAAAAGCTGACTTTGTGCTTGCTAATCCACCATTTAACTTAGAGTGGGATGTTGATAAAGTTACAAAAGATCCTAGATGGAGATATGGCTTAGCTCCAAAGAATAATGCAAACTATGCTTGGTTACAACACATGATTTCTAAGTTATCTCAAAATGGAAAGATGGCATGTATACTTGCTAATGGCTCTTTATCTGTTGGTGGACAAGAAGGAGAAATAAGAAAAAAAATATTAGAAAATGATTTAGTAGATTGCATTCTTTCAATGCCTTCTAATCTATTCTATACAGTTACTGTACCATGTTGTATTTGGATTATTAATCGAAATAAGAAGCAAAAAGGATATACTTTATTTATCAATGCTAGTAATATGGGAACAATGATTACTAGAAAATTAAAGGAGTTATCTAAAGAAGAAGTAATTAAAATAGCAGAGACTTATCATAACTATCAAAATGATACTGATTATGAAGACGTATTAGGATATTGTAAGAAATCTAATTTAGAAGAAATTCAAATAAATGATTATGTATTAACCCCTAGTAGATATGTAGGAATAGAAGAACAGGAAGATGATGGAATACCATTTGATGAAAAGATGAATCAGTTAACTTATCAATTATCTGAACAAATGAAAAAATCAAGTGTACTTAATGAAAAAATAAAAAAGGTATTAGAGGCTATTGGGTATGGAATATGAATTAAAGAAACTGTGTAAAATTAAACATGGTTTTGCTTTTACAGGTAAAAAAATTACAAATTATCCAACGCAATTCATTTTGGTTACCCCAGGTAATTTTAAAATAGGTGGTGGATTTAAAGATGAAAAATTTAAGTATTTTAATACTGATGGGTTAATTCCAAAAGAATATATACTAAGTGCCAATGATTTAATTGTAACGATGACAGATTTAAGTGTTAACTCTGATACTTTAGGATATGCAGCATTGATTCCAGATGATGGTAAAATCTATCTTCATAATCAACGAATTGGATTAGTGTATGATATAAATACTGATATTATTTTAAAAGATTATTTATATTGGTTTATGAGAACACATGAATATCAAAGAAAGGTTGTATCTAGTCAATCTGGAACTGCTATACACCATACTTCTCCTGATAGAATTTTAAATATAAAAATGAATGTTCCTGAACTGCATATACAAAAAAAAATTATTAACTTATTAAATAATCTAGATTATAAGATAAAAATAAATAATCAAACAAATGATAATTTGTATGAAATAGGTTTAAGTATTTATAAAGAAAAATATATTAAGAATGTAAATTGTAAATTTAAAAAATTAAATACTTTTTTTCCGGTTGTTACTGGAAAGAAAGATGCGAATGCTAGTTCAATTAATGGAAAATATTCGTTTTTTACCTGTTCTAAAAATGTTTTAAAAATTGATAGTTATAGCTTTGATACCTCGGCATTGTTGTTAGCAGGGAATGGAGATTTTAATGTAAAATTTTATAAAGGAAGATTTGATGCATATCAAAGAACGTATGTTCTTGTTCCATATGATAAAAATAAACTAGGATTTCTTTATTTTAGTTTGAAATATAATTTAAAGGATTTAACATCTGGATATAGAGGTTCTGTAATAAAGTTTATTACTAAAGGAAATATAGAAAATTATGTGATTCCAGACATAGAAGATAAAAAGTATGAAAATGCATTTAATGAAATTCTATCAAAAATTGAACAAAATAATAATGAAAATGAATTATTATCCAATCTACGGGATACATTACTACCAAGATTAATGAATGGTGAAATTGATTTGAATAATATAAAGATTTAGCTATAAAATTGTTATTTTAGAAAGTGAAAATTGGTTTCTTTTAGTATTATATTATACCAATACACTGTATTTAATAAGTTTGGTAAATTATTCAAATTTTAAAAAATTAATTGGTTTTGGAGTGTTATCAATTTAAAAGGAGTGTTTTAAATGTTTAATGAAGAACAATTAGAAGATATGACAATGTCTTTATTATCTAATTTAGGTTATGAGTGTAAGAATGGATATGATATTGTAAGAGATTATCATAGTGTTTTTCTTGATAATACTTTATATGGCGATATAGCAAATATTAATAAAAATTTTACTAATCAACAAATTAATGAAGCTATTAAAATTATAAAAAATTTGACTCATAGTAGTGTTGTTGATGATAATAAAGAATTTACTAAGTATTTATTACAAGGGGTTCCGGTTGAAGTAAAAACTAGTTCGGGTTATCAATATAAAAATGTTAAATTAATAGATTTTGAAGATATAAACAATAATCATTTTCAAGCTATTAATCAATTTACTATTATTGAATTTGAACAAAAAAGACCTGACATAATAATTTTTGTTAATAGTATTCCATTAGTAGTAGTTGAATTAAAGACTACTACTAATGAAGAGGTTAAGCTAGAAGATGCTTATAATCAATTATGGAGATATAGAGAAATGTCTATACCTACTTTATTTAGATATAATCAGTTTTTAATTATCAGTGATGGTGTAACTGCTAAGGCTGGGACTATATCGAGTCCTTATAGTAGATTTAGTGATTGGAAAAAAGTGGAAGAAAATGATATAGTAATTGAAAATATGGCTACTCATGAATCTTTATTTAATGGAATGCTAAGAAAAGATAGATTGTTGGATTTAATTAATAATTATATTTTGTATAGTAATGATTCTAAAATATTAGCACATTATCACCAATATTTTGGGGTTAAAAAAGCAATTTATTCAACGGTTACAAAAGGATTGCAAACTAAAAAAGCAGGAATTGTATGGCATACACAAGGATCTGGTAAATCATTTAGTATGGTGTTCTATACAGGGAATATGATAAAATTCTTATTTAATCCTACTGTTGTAGTTGTAACAGATAGAAATGATTTGGATAATCAATTATATGAAACATTTTATAAATGTTCAGACTATTTAAAACAAAAGCCGGTGCAAGCGGACAACAGAGAAGATTTAAAAGTGCTTCTTAAAAATAGAGTTTCTGGAGGAATATTTTTTACAACGCTTCAAAAATTTGAAGAAGAATCCGGTTTGTTTTCTGTTAGAGATGATATTATAGTTTTGGTAGATGAAGCGCATAGAAGCCATTACGGATTAGAAGCTACAATGAAATTTAATCTGGAAACTATGGAAGCTTATAAAAAGTATGGTACAGCTAAGTATTTACATGATGCACTTCCTAATGCTGTTTATATTGGATTTACTGGTACTCCTGTTGAAACTAAAGATAAATCTACATCATCCATATTTGGGGAAGTAATCGATACTTACGATATGACACAGGCCATTTTAGATGGTGCAACTGTTCCTATTACATATGAATCTCGAATGGCAAGAGTTGGTTTAAATCAAAAGATACTTGATGAAATAGATAATTATTATGCATTTATTGAAGAGTCAGGAGCATCTGATGAGGCATCAGTTACTAAATCAAAGCAAATGATGGCTAGAATTTCTCAAATTATTGAAGATCCTGCGAGATTAGAACTTATTGTTAAAGATATTATTAATCATTATGAAGAAAGAAAAAACATGACAGCCAATCGTGCTATGGTCGTGGCCTATTCTAGGAAAAGTGCTTATATAATGTATAAAAAATTTTTAGAACTTAGACCAGACTATAAAGAAATAGTTAATATGGTTATTACACCTAGTAATAATGATTCAGAGGAAATGCAAGCAGCAATAGGTACTAAAAACGATAAGAAAGAGCTTGAAAGAAGGTTTAAGAGCGAAGAGCCAACAGAAAGATTTAAAATAGCAATTGTTGTAGATATGTGGCTCACCGGGTTTGATGTTCCAGCACTTGGAACTATGTATATTGATAAACCTATGAGGGCACATAATTTAATGCAAGCTATAGCAAGAGTAAATAGGGTATATAAAGATAAAACAGGCGGGCTTATAGTAGATTATATTGGTCTTAAAGGTTGGTTACTAGATGCTCTTAAAATTTATACAATTAGAGACCAAAATAAAATTGTTGATAATGAAGAATTAGTCAATGTATTATTAGATAAATTAGAAATCATAGATAATTTATTTGGGGATTTTGATTATTCTAATTTTAAAGAACTAGATAATATTGGTAAGTACAATTTAATCAAAGATGGTGCTAACTTAATGTTATCTACGGATGATACCAAAAAAAGATATATGAAACATAGCCAAGATGTTAAAAATTTATATACTTTGTGTAGTGGTATAATTGACATTAAAGTGAAAGATAAATGTTTGTTTATTATTTCTGTAAAATCCTTTATGTCTAAGATTACTAATACAGGAAAGTTAGATGTTTCTGAGATTAATTTTACAGTTGGAAGAATGATAGAAGAATCTATTTCTGAGGATGAGTTGATTAACTTAGGAAAATTAACTTCTAGTAATAGTTTAGTTTTATTAAGTGACACTATCTTAAATAAACTTAAGACGATGAAAGATAAAAATATTGCTGCTGAAGTATTATCAAAAGCAATAAAGTCTACAATAAATGATATAGGAAAAATCAATTTAACTTTACAAGAAAAATTTTCTACTCGTTTTAATAAAATAGTGGATATGTATAATGAACGAAATGATGTAGCTGATATCGAGAAGATTATAGAAGAAATGATACGACTTAAGAAAGAAATAGATGATGAAGTTGAAAATGGTAATGACTATGATTTATCTTTAGAAGAAAGAGCCTTCTTTGATGCTTTAAGTGCTGATTCTGAAATTAAAGAATTGATGAAAGATGATATTCTAGTACAAATTGCAAAAGAATTAGTAGAATTAATAAATGAGAATCTAACATTAGATGCATTTAAAAGGGAAGATGCAAGAGCAAGAATTAGAAGTAACATAAGAAGATTATTAATAAAGTATAATTATCCTCCGATTAAACGTGAAGGTGCTGTTGAGAAAGTGATTAGACAAGCTGAACTTAAATATACACAAATTGATTTTATTTAGATATGGGAAATGTAACCATATCTTTTTTCTTTTCATAAAATACTAGCGAGGAGGGGATTATGTGGCTAAGAAAATTGTTTTGGATAGTGGCCATGGAGGATACTGAAAAATCCAAAAATAAAAGAATGGCTATAAAGATAAGTAAATACAAGAAATTAAGGTACTTTGGTAGGAAAGTATCTTTTTTGATGTTATAATTATTTACAGGGATGAAGCAGTATGATTAACTTTTTTGAATATATTTTTAAAGGATTTTTGCATTATATTAACTTAATATTTGGATTATTAGATTTTAAGGATTTAGGATTTATGTGGATTATCATTATAGGAATAATAATTGCATTTTTTGTAAGTAAAGATGTTAGAAAAAATGTATTAGGTTTATTTCATCCATCTTTAAATGTGATAAAAACATTGCCAGGTTTCTTGTTTTTAATTTTATTTTTAGGATATTATATTTATATAGCAATATTTTTTGAAGAAAAAATAACTTTTATTGTACTAATATTATCAATATATTTGTTTGTACAAGATTTTTTTAAAACAAATCTTAATTTATTATTAGAAAGTGAAAATAGTATTTTTGATTCTATTAAAGATATAAGTTTTCCTGTAATTCTATTATGTATTCAACAAATATCAACGATGTTTGAAAATGGAACTTTTAATAATTTAAATTATGTTCTTCTATCCCTACTTATAATTCCAATATATTCTATCTTATTTTTTGCTATGAAACATTATTGTATATATACTGATTTTTATGCAAGATATAAAAAGTATATTGATATAGATGATTATTCATTCTTTAAAATATTTAATGATAGCTTAATTGAATGTGGAACTTATAAAGAGAATGAAAAAGTATTATCCAAATTTATTATGGATAACAGAAAAAAATCATATGAAGAAATGAAAGTTAAGTTAAATCAAGATATAAGAAAAATAATAAGTAGCGAGAAAAAGCCTATAAGGAAAAAAGAAAAAAATGCTAAATATAAACCAAGTAAATTATTTATAATATTTAATTATATTTGGATTTTTAATATTGTAAGTGTATTAGTTAGTGTACTTTTTAAGCGATATTTAAACACTCCATTTGATTTTTGGTATTACTGGAGTTATGGGATTTTGTTAATATATTTTTGGTATGATCTTATGAAATTAAAAAGGATTGAAAATCAATATGATTTTGTTATATATATGTTTATATATATAATTCTTATAGTTTTCTTGCTATTATATAATCATTCTTTAACAACTTTTAGATTAACAGAACTTGGGTTTTTAATTCCTATTTTTATAGTAATAAGACTATGTACTTATTACAAAAAATTCCCAAATTTATTAACACTACCATTTTTATCTAAAAATAATTTTTTTGGACTTAAACCTGAAGATTATAAAAATAAATAAAGATGCTTTGATTAGTATCTTTTATTATGCAAATTTTTAAGAAAGAGAGGAATGATATATATGAATTATGGAATATTTAGAAGTCAACCAATAATGACTATAAACGATTTAGCGCAAATTGGATCACACAATAAACGAGATAAAAAAGCTTATAAAAGCAATCCTAATATTAAATTAGAATTAACTAAGAATAATATAGAAATAGTACCCTTAGCAGAAAAGTATGTTAAGGGTTTTAAATTGCTTGTAAAAGAATATGAAAAAGAACATAACGAACGAATGAAAACTGAACGACCTGAAAGAAAAAAGACTTTTAATGAAATGTTAAATAAATCTAAAAGTGTTGTAGCTGATGAACTCATGTTTACTGCAACACATAAATTCTTTGATAATATGAGTAAAGATGAAATAATGAGATGGGCTGATACTTGTATGGATTTTGTTTACAATGATTTAGGTTATAAGAAAGAACAGGTTTTACATGCAACAATACACATGGATGAACTAACACCTCATATTCATTGTGTAGTTGTACCACTTGTTAAGAAACTAGATAAAAGAACGAATACTGAAAGATTTACTATCTCTAAAAAACAATATATTAGAGATAATATTCACTTATCAGAATTACAAGATGTTTATAATTTGAGGTTAAGAGAAGCAGGTTTTGAGTTAGAAAGAGGTATCAAAGGTAGTGATAGAAAACATCAAAAAGTAAAGGAATTTAAGAAAACTACTAGATATTATGAAA